>JAKSCW010000463.1 GCA_022360375.1 Balneolales bacterium | reverse complement strand
TTACCGGAAAACTCAGGCTTTCTTTTATCGAAAAAAGCTGATGTACCCTCTTTAAAGTCTTCAGTTCCAAACAAATGTCCAAAAAGATTTGCTTCTTGCTCGTAACCGTTTTCACTTCCGGCATATTTAACCGCTAATATAGCATTTTTTAAGGCGATTGGACCTTGTTTTATCATCGATTTCATCAATGCTTTGGATGCATCCAACAAATCAGCCTCTACAACCTGATTTACCAAACCAATTGCATAGGCTTCTTCTGCCCCTATAAATTTTCCTGTCATAATGAGTTCAAGAGCCTTGGCTTTACCAACCAACTGTGGTAATCTCTGAGTACCACCATACCCCGGGATTAACCCCAGGCTTACTTCCGGCAATCCAAGCCTGGCGGTTGAAATGGCCACACGAATATGACAAGCCATGGCCAGCTCACAGCCACCGCCTAATGCAAATCCATTTACCGCTGCAATCACCGGCTTATGAAAATCTTCCAACCGCTGAAAAACACTTTGTCCACGAAGGGATAATTCCGTGGCTTGTTTTGAATTAAAACTCGAGAATTCCTTAATGTCTGCTCCTGCTACAAAAGCCTTCTCTCCTACTCCCGTGATAATAACTCCTTTCACAGAATCATCTCTCCCAATCTCAGTAAGTACAGAATCCAATTCTGTAAAAACCTGGTTATTGAGAGCATTTAGCTTTTCGGGGCGGTTAATGGAAAGTGTGCAAATCCCCGACTCATCCACTTCAAAAAGAAGTGTATCAAAAGAATCGCTCATTTAGTCTTTTACTCGTTTCTGGGTTTTAGTTACTGACTCCACATCGTCAGTAATTTCGTCCAAAATAGAGTCGAAATCCAGTTCATTTTCCCACTCAGTGGTATATTCAGGCATAATTTCCTGATCTAAATCTTCAATTAATTGAGAAGTTTCGTCCACTTCGGTAAGCAGGTTATCAAGCTGGAACCCAATTTCTTCAGGATTGCTCATCGTCATCGATTGCTCATAGATATATCGTACAGCATCCTCGATGGTTTCCAGATGAGTTTCGCAAACCAGATATTTTTCTTTCGCGATTTTGAATTTATTTAACCGCTTTTTCATGATTGCTACACGACGAGCCTTTGTGCGCTTCAGTTTTTCAGATTCAATGCTTTTAATTTCTTCAATCTGTCGGATTACTTCTTCCCTTAAACTCGATTCCAGGG
Organism: Balneolales bacterium; assembly: GCA_022360375.1. GTDB lineage: Bacteria > Bacteroidota > Rhodothermia > Balneolales > Balneolaceae > HXMU1420-13. The sequence goes on along the minus strand of JAKSCW010000463.1, from coordinate 1,724 downwards.
CTGTATTTAAATACACCTCGTATCGTTTAATCAAATCAAGCAATGTGAGGTAATTCCCAAGTAATTCGTCAATTTTTTTCCGGATGTTATCCAATAATCCCTGCGAAGAATAGGGCAGCTTTTCGAAGTTCTCCTGAACCAGTTTAGCAAGGTGTTTTAATACCAGGAATCGCTTTTGGCTGGCCGGATCCAGAGATTGAAACAAATCCTTTTCGTTGCTGGAAGCATGTCGCTCCTTTATCTTTTTCAACTCTGTTCGCTTCCTAAAGCGGGGTAGCTTTGGGACCACACCAAGGTACATCAATTCAAATCCAAATACGGTAGTAAGCAGCACATTAGAAACATCAATGCTGAGGTTACTCATGAACAATGCTCCAATGGTTGAAACCAAAAGCACGCCCAAATTGATTGGATTTAGAAAAGCTTCCCGGGTATAATTTATGTTCAATTGCTCAGCAGCCATTCAATTATTCAGTAGTAGGTTCTTCGCTGTCTTCGTTTTCTTTTTTAGTACCGATGGTTTTTTGTGCCTGTATCTCATCGGCGTGTTTTTCAATTTCAGAGTAAAGCATACCCATTTCTGCCTTCACTTGTTGCAATGTTTGTTTGGCTTTTTGTTTTTGGGTGGCTTCTTCCCGTTCCTGTTGTTTAATTTTTGAACCAGTTGATGACAATTCTTCATCTTCCAATCCATCCATAGCAACATCCAAACGAGCTTCGGTAAGATTCACGCGCTCACGAACTTTACCCAGGAACTCATCTACCGAACCTAACAGCTCATCGGTATTCATATTGTTAAGGGCCTGTGCAATTTTACCTTTCTGTTCTGTTCGCTTTAAACGCTCTTTGGCTTCTTTAATACGCCGATAATGCTCTTTGTATTCTTCCTTCAGGCGTTCACGTTCTTCTTCACTACTGCTCATGGGATTCACCTATCAGCTTTTCTCTTTGGAACCAACCGACTTTGTTGGAGCTTCTTCCTCAGCAGGCTCTTCATCTATAGAAATTGAACCTGATTTTGCGCCCATCTCCAACTTGAATTGCTCAACCAATTCATGAGCACGGATTTTCTCTGCATTGGCTTCAATTTCCATGGTTTTGGTATCAATGCTGTCCAGCGCAATTTCCATTCGGGCCTCGTTACGTGCAGCTTCTTCGTTAATACGAGAAATCATCTCATCATGGGTTTGATCGATTCCACCTACTTCAAATTGTTCCAAAGTATCTGCAATCTTTGACTGCCATTCTGCTCGTTCGCTGGCGCGCAGGGCTTCCTTGGCTTCCTGGATTTTCCGGTCTTTTTCGCGCATAAAAACCTTTTTTACCTGAAGTGCCTTTTCATAGGCTTTTTCGGCAAATACAAGCTGGTCCTTAGTGTGTTCGAATGTGTCTTTGGCTTTTTCAAGTTGTAGAGCGTAACCCTCTGCAATGTCATCTCTATTAGCCTGGATGGCCGATTTAATTTTCGCAGTTAAGTCGCTGATATTCTTTTCATTTCTTTTGGCTTCTTTCTGAAGCATGATGAGATTCGCTTTTACAGTAGCGATGTTCTCATTCATTTGTGGAATCTGATCGTTTAAGTCCCGAATATTTTGCTCTAAGATTAGCTTCGGATTCTCCATGGAACTTACAACTCCACCGAAAAGTGATTTGATAGCGCGAATTAGTCGTTGAAACATGGTTTTAAGATTTTGTTTATGCCCTGAATTTCTTAGGAACTAAGT
>JAKSCW010000531.1 GCA_022360375.1 Balneolales bacterium | reverse complement strand
AGACATCATTTTCAATACTTTTCCGAATGATGTAGTCCATTCTCTCGTTCATTTCAGTTCCTTCAAACTGAGAGAGATAGGCAACATATCCATCGGTGTGATCCATGGTTTCCTGCCCGGCATTTATGGCATGTTCAATGCCCACGGCTTCGGGAACATGGCCTCCAAAACGAATTCCTAACTCATTGGCAGTTTCGGCCATGGCATCATACTCTTCAAGGGTTAGCCCGGGATGAACTTTGAGTAAATCCCAGCCTTCTTCTACCTGCTGCTTCACTTTTTCAATGGCTTGTTCCGGAGAAGAAATTGAACCTCCATTAAAACTAGGGCCGGCCAGGTACAAATTGGGGCCGATATATTCTCCACTGGCAACTTTGTTTTTCAGTTCCAGTTGGTGATCGTACCCCAGCATTCCCCGAACCGTAGTAATCCCGGCTGAAACATAAAGGAACAGAGTGTTTTTTACATATTCTTCAGTAAAATAAGAGGGGGCATTGGGACCAGGGTGCGTAGGCGGAACGTGGCCGTGCATTTCTGCCAGTCCCGGAATCAGGTATTTTCCGGAACCATTAATGATGGTGACTTCCGGTGAAAACTTGACCTGTGCGTCAGCAAAGAAAGCTTCAATATTCCCATCCTTGATAAGTACCGTGTGATTTTCAAGTATCTTCCCTTCTTCGGTCATCGGTATGATGGTTACATTGGTGATTGCAATTCCATCATCGAAAGCTACAGGTGCCTTTTGAACCGCCCCTTTGGCGAATTCCGGGTATTTAAAATCAAACATAAACCATACAGCCACAATCACGGCCACTGATAAAACAGGAAGCAATTTTTTCATGATAAGCCCATCGAGTTAATGGTTATTATGAATGAAATGAATCAAATTGCCTGATTCAAGCAAAAAGGAAGATGTTTTTGATTTTTTTACTCTTCCTTTTCCTCTCCTGAGCCCAATCTTTTAGGGTGATTGTCCGCTTCCTGAAGTTCATCAAACGCCTGTTGAAAATTCTGCATCAGCTCCATGTAACGGTTGGAGTTTGTTACCCGTTGTTCCAGCATTCGTGTTTTCAGGGTTTCATTTCGGGCATGCTTAATCAACCTGTAAAACTGAAATTCTACAAGATGTCCGTCTTCATCTTCCAGGTAGGTATTTCCAAATTCATCTACGCTTTTAAAATAAAACATATGTTGGCCGTAGGCAGAATCTTCACTGGAATAACGCTTGTATGTTGCCCAGTCAAAGTTCCAGCCTACTGCAATGGCCTGAGCAATATTCCACACATTAATGCGATCTCCTTCCTTCCATTGTAAGATCTGAGGATACCAGGTGTGTGGAGCCACACCCTTTTTCTTATTTCTGAACAGCCCCATGTTGATCTAATAATTTAGGGTTATCTTTTTCTTCCAGCTCCTTGTAAGCGGTTTGAAATTCCTCCATCAACATCATGTACTCTTTTGATCCATCAATTTCAGATGCAATATACCGGTTATTGAAGCTGATGTTCTTTGCGTGTTTAATAAACGTATCGAACCTGACACGATGTAATTCCCCGGTATCTTTTTCTTCAATTATAATGAACCCGTCTCTGGTAATACTCTTATACAGGTAATTCAGGTTCAGATTGCTGTCTTCAAAAGCTATAACAAGAGAAAACCAGTTTTTAACCCGTACATTTCGGGCGACAATAGTATCTCCTTCTTTCCAGTGAAGTATTTCCGGGTACCAGGTATGCGGGGCCACACCTTTTTTCTTATTTCTGAACAGACCCATGTTGACCCAATAATTTAGTTTTATCTGTTTCTTCCAGTTCTTTGTAAGCGGTTTGGAATTCCTGTATCAAGCTCATGTACTCTTTTGATTGCTGTATTTCGGATGTAAGATGGCGATTATTATAACTAAGATTATTTGACACTTTTATGAATAGATCAAATCTTCGCTTTACCAGTTTTCCTGTATCTTCTTCCTCCAAAATGATAAAACCATCCCTGGTAACACTCTTATATACATAACGCAGGCTAAAATAATCATCATCTGCTATAACCACCGATAACCAGTCAATATACATGGATTCTTTAGAAACAATGCTGTCCCCTTCCTGCCAGTGCAAAATCTCAGGAAAAGCAATGTGAGGTGGGGCTCCCTTTTTTGTACTTATATAAAACACAGCATTACCCCTTTTTGAATAGTTCTTTTACAGCTTGCCCAAAAGATAGCGGTTTTTCAAGAATGTCAGATTCCCGGACGGGATGAAGATGTAATGTTCCTTTATAGAAGAAAAACAAACTGATCGCCATTACGGTGTGCGCTAAGTCAAGATGGTTGAACCAAATATGGAGGCCAATTTCGCTGGTATAAAAGAACGCAGCCAACGTAGCGAAGAGTACCGATTTACAAATAATTTTACTTCCAGTATTTCTGGTCTTCATGAAAATGTAGAAGTGAATAGGCAGAACGATGAGACCAAGTCCATATCCGGAGTGTACTTTAATAAAGAAGAAGTTCAACGTTATGAAAGTGACAATTGCAAACACAACTAGCTCTATGACGTTCGCTATTTCCAAAAATCTTCCAAACTTGTGGCTCATTAATGGCTGAGCATATAGAATAGTAGCTCGCTCAATGGCAGAAACAGCCAGCATACTAACTAACCAGCCAGGCAGCTTCCAGTGGAACGCAATTTGTGCCTGGAATGCGTGCCCTAGTATCCCCCCTAAAAATGTAGCTATGCCCATTAGCCCAAAGTACCAAAGCATGTATTGGTGTACTTTTCCGGGGAAGGCACGTTTTCGCAGTTGAACCAGCGCAAATATACACACCGCGGTAATCCACAAATCGGTGAAGGTAACCATCGGCTCCATGATGGTTACTCCAAAAAGCTCTATCGAAGGTTGTCCAGTAGGCGATTCCAGTTCCATGGGCTGTTTTATTGAGCAAACATTTCTTGCAAAACAGAAAGTATTTGGTTTTGAGCAGAAGTGCTGGCAGTTCCTAATTTCTTAACTAATCGTTTTTTATCTACCGTTCGGATTTGATCCAATACCACCTGACCATTTTTTCCTTTAAACCTTGTATTTACTCTGGTCGGGTAATTTTTTTTAGTAGATGTCAATGGTGCGATGATGACTGTATGAAGAAAAAGATTCATTTCATCAGGTGAGATAATTACACAAGGTCTGGTTTTCTTGATTTCAGAACCTAGAGTGGGGTCTAAAGCCACCAGGAATACATCGAATCGATTTGCTACGTCCATTCTGAATCATCCCAATCATTATCAAAAAACCATATTTCTTCTTTCT
>JAKSCW010000229.1 GCA_022360375.1 Balneolales bacterium | reverse complement strand
GGATTTGGAAGTATGGCCTGAAGACTATTTTTGGGATAACCGGTTATTAGAAGGCGAATAATTGCTACCTGCTCCTTAAAAAGAATATACACCCCTGCTTAACCGGTTACTTCCTGCTGGCTGAGGCAGTGAAACGCCCCGAGCCCCCACACCAGTTCACGGGCATCTATCCCAATTACTTCCCGCCCCGGGAAACATTCCTGCAAAATTGTACAAGCAGTGCCATCATATTTGGAATTGAAAACAGGTACGATGACATGCCCGTTACTGAGGTAGAAATTCGCATATGAAGCCGGTAATCGCTGCGCCCGGTAATGCAAAGGCTCTGGCATCTGGAGTTCAATCACATGCAGTCCCATCCGCTTTAACAAGTCCCGGTTTTCGCGGAGCGGTGCATGGTTTTCATCTGAAGAATCTGCTTCCACCATAGCGATGATGCTATCCTTATTCACAAATCGTGCCGTATCGTCGATATGGCCATCGGTATCATCACCAGCAATACCCTCTTTCACCCAAAGAATATCCGTCACGCCGTAATAGTTACGGAGGTTTTTCTCAATCTCTTCTCTGCCGAGATGCGGATTCCGGTTGGGGTTTAACAGGCACGCTTCCGAAGTGAGCAACGCCCCTGCCCCATTAAAATCCACGGAACCGCCTTCCATCACCATTCCCGGCCGGGCGACCTGCACGGCCAATTGTGCCCCGATTCTTGAGGGAACCCGGTTATCAAGGTCAAATGGCGGATATTTACCGCCCCAGGCATTGTACTCCCAATCCACGATGAGTTTAGGTTTAGAGGGATTGCGATTCGCCAAAAAAGCCGGACCATGATCGCGGCACCACGCATCATTAGTCGGATTCTCGTAAAAAAAAACGTTCTCTAATTCCGCGCCATAATTTGAGATTTTCTCAAAAGCGAATTTCGCCATAACGAAATTCTCCACGTTAATCTTCACCTGTTCACTTAGCGAAAGCACCCGGATGAATTCAAGGTAGGCCGGCCAGATGGATTCAAACTTTCCCGGCCAGGTTTCGCGGTTATGCGGCCAGCTCAGCCAGGTGGCTTCATGCGGTTCCCATTCCGCCGGGAAATAATACCCGTGTTCTGCAGGGATACCTTTAAACACCCCTGGTTCCTGCGCCGGTGCTTCAATCCACTGCATCGTCGTCATCCAGCAGGCGCCTGGTGATGGGGGCATAGGAATCGATGCGGCGGTCGCGTAAAAAAGGCCAGTGCGTGCGGTAGCGATCCGACTCGCCCAGATCGATGGAAACCACGGCTACTTCTTCTTTGTCCGCCGAACACTCCGCCAGCATACGACCAAAGGCATTCGTGGCAAAAGAATGTCCCCAGAACTGCATCTCCCCTTCTTTTCCAACCCGGTTTACCG
>JAKSCW010000174.1 GCA_022360375.1 Balneolales bacterium | reverse complement strand
ATGTAATTTAGTCAAAAATCAAAACCCTATGACTTCAGGATATTCGGGCACTCCCCTGGCCAAAAAACTAGGGCTGAAAAGTAACCATCATTACCTGTTGTACCAGCAACCCGGGCACTATTTTGAGTTGTTCAGTGACTTGCCGGAATTGCTCCACCCACTGCAAAGGCCGCAGACTAAATCTGCTGATTTTATTCATTTATTTTTTACCTCCCGTGATACTATGGAAGCCATCGTACCACAATATATAGATGCCTTAAAATGGGACGGCACCCTTTGGATCAGTTGGCCCAAAGGCGCTTCTAAAATACCTACCGACTTAAAACGTGATGTCATAAGGGAACACTTGCTTGCATCAGGATTGGTAGATGTAAAGGTAGCAGCCGTGGATGCCGACTGGAGTGGGTTAAAATTTATGTACCGGAAAGAAGACCGGTAAGCAGGCTTGTAAATCCTTGCAATAAAAAGGGAGTTAATTGTATTACTTGATCTGCTTTTTACATTGATAGTAATAACTACTATCTCATGAAAGCACTATTTATTCCACTACTCACTTCTGCAATTGGCTTAGTTTGGACGAAAACTAAATCTTCCGAACAATAAACCAAACTCCAATCACGGAACCAGCCAGGTAAAAAACTCCTTTTATCCAATCTTCAAAGAAGAGCTGCCCCATTCCCAATAAAGCGAAAATGATGCACATGAATGCGATAGCCACATTAATCAAGGCCGGCCAAATTTGATTATCCCCAAATTGACCATTTGAATATTTAGCCCAATTACCAGCCGGGCGGACCTGCGCAAAATATTTTGTTAACGTTTCTTCGCTTTCGGGTTTAGTAACAAAAGTGGCAAGGAGCCATGCAATGGTCGAAAAGGCAGTCGTAAAAATCATACCACCGGCAAAGGCACTTCCGAACACTTCTATTCCTGCTATTTTCGAGATAATGGCTCCCAGCATAGCGGCAATCATGGCTGTAATTTCACTCCACGCATTAATACGCCACCAAAACCAGCGCAGTAACATTACACCCCCAATCCCTGCGCTTAAAGCGAGGATAAAGTCCCAGCCCCCTTTCACAGAATCAAAGAAATAGGAAACCACTATGGCAATTCCCGCCATTGCAATTGTTGCAATTCTTGAAATAAACACGTAGTGCTTTTGGGCAATTTCAGGGGAATCGAATTCATGTTCTTTTTTTACAAAACGGGCATAAAAATCATTAATCACATAGGAAGTTCCCCAATTTAACTGGGTGGAAATGGTGGAAACAAATGCCGCCAGAAAAGCCACACAGAGTAACCCAAACCAACCGATGGGCAGTACTTCTGCCATCATCAGCGGGTACCCGGTTTCTTTGTCTGCAATCCCGGGAAAAACCACCATGGAAACGAGGGCCACTAAAATCCAGGGCCAGGGGCGAATTGCATAATTTGCAATATTGAAAAGTAGCGTGCCTGCAACGGCATTTCTCTCATCTTTGGCTGAAAACATACGTTGTGCTATATATCCGCCGCCGCCGGGCTCCGCCCCGGGATACCATGCCGCCCACCAGGCCATTCCTACCCAAATTAAAGCGGTAATGATGGGGATTTCCGGATTCCTGAATGGGTTTAAACTAAGCACATCGTATTGAACCACCTCTCCAAGTTGAGATTTAAGAGCTTCAAATCCCCCCACATAATCCACTGAAAAATAAGCTAGTGCAATAGCCCCAATCATAGCAATGAAAAACTGAATGAAATCGGTAACTACAACCCCCCAAAGCCCTGAAATAGCTATATATACCGCTGTTATACCATATAAAATAACAATGATGGTCCATTGATCGGCTCCGGTAACCACACTCATTACTTTCGCCATCCCTACGGTAACCCAACCCATAATTACACAATTAAAGGGAAAGGCAAAATACAGAGCCCGGAAACCTCGGAGGAAACTGGCGGGCTTACCTCCATAACGTAGTTCAATGAATTCGCAATCGGTAAGAACATTGGCACGCTTCCAGAGTTTGGCGTATACAAAAACGGTAAGCAGTCCGGAAATCATCCAGCTCCACCAAAACCAATTTCCTGCAATCCCCTGGGTTGCTACAATACCGGTAATTGCAAGGGGAGTATCTGCAGCAAAAGTGGTAGCCACCATAGAAACCCCAACCAGCCACCAGGGCAGGTTTTTTCCTCCTGCAAAGTAATCATCCAGTGAATTTTGCCCGCGCCGTTTAGCAATAATAGCAATGGCTACAAGCAGAAGAACATACAGAGCAATAACAAGGTAATCGAGCGAATGAAACATGTAATTATCCGGGAATTATAAACAAGGTGGTGTGAGAAGAAACAAATTATGCCGAACAAATGGCAATTAATCAATCACGCCGATTAATGCCGTGCTTTCCACAAAGGAAAGTTTCTCTATTTCTTCCATTACTTCCTGTTCGGTTCCCGGCTCTGTTTTGATATTTACAGACTTAATATTCCCTGGAACAATCTGATAAGCAATACTTCTATAGTTACGCATAATAGTTTTAACGGAATCTTCTGTAACGTGAAAATTAAAGCGAATAATGGTTTTCGGGATAGATTGGCTTTTAATGATACGCTCGTATGCTGCATCATATTCTTCTTTACTTAATTTCTGCTGGTTTAGCAGTTCCTTGAAGTACAAGGAATCGAAAGGAGCTGGTTCATTGGAATAATCCAGGATACCAGGGTGCTGGAAAAAATCATCCAGAGTTTCCTGTGGAGGAGCATTTACCAAAGAAATGGTAAGGGGATGAATATCCGAATAGGTAATTTCGTACCCGAGTTCAGTTAGGGTTTGTTCCACATAACCAGGAGAGCAAGTATCTGCGAGAAAAGCAATAAATTCGCCTTCCAAAAACGAAACGTTTCCACGTTCTAATTGCCTAAGGGCTTCATCCCCTATAATTTGTGCGTTTATTGTGTGGAAAGGAAATAGAAGTAAAGTGAGAAGAATCGGTTTACTGATTGCTTTGCAAGGCAATAAATGCCGTGTTTTGTACATAAATTAGTTCCTCAACTTTTTTTATGGTTTCGGCTTCTTTTCCGGGGATGGTCTGAACCACTACACTTTTAGGATTATAGTACTGAATCCTGATTTCATATTCTGAAAACTGCTCTGCAAAGGTTTCTGCCATATTATGAGTGATACTGTGTTTGAAAACAATATGCTTTGTCGGGTTACTCATTAGACTTTGTAACGACTGGGTCATTCGTAAAGAGTCCTGCGAGTTTTTTCCAGATACCAATTCTGCTATTTTCTGCTCCGTTAAACCAGATTCACGAATAATAATTTCCTGAATGAAAGGGTGAGAAGACAACCACTCTATTTGCGAGGAGGTTAATCCCAGGGTTGAATGGCCGGTAACAGGATAGATATGGTTTTGCAGAATTTCTAAACCTAAACGTTGAAACTGGTACTGCACAAATTCAGGCGAAACGGTATCAACCAGGGATACTAAAATTGCTCCCTTAGCAAACTTATGCTCACCCTGTTCAACTTGGTTAATTGTTGATATTTGCGCCATAATGCTTGTGGTGAGGAAAAAAGTAATAAAAAGGGAAAGGGAGCTTTTAGCAAGCATGCATACTTAGGCAAAAGTTTTTAATACGTTTAATTGTTTCAATAAAACAAAAAAGCAGTAGATACAAAAGAGTTGAAATCGTCGTATTTTTGATGCTTTCACAAAAAGCGATCATCAACTATGTCACAGACGGCCGCTGCCGACTCTATTATTACTACAGAAGCGAATAAACGGCGCACATTTGCAATTATCTCTCACCCGGATGCTGGTAAGACCACCCTAACTGAAAAATTATTGCTATATGGCGGGGCTATTCATGAAGCGGGTTCCGTTCGCGCACGTAAAGCAGCACATCATGCTGCTTCCGACTGGATGGCCATCGAAAAAGAACGTGGTATTTCGGTAACATCTTCTGTAATGCGTTTTGAAAAGGAGGGTATTAAATACAATTTGCTGGATACACCTGGTCACAAGGATTT
>JAKSCW010000414.1 GCA_022360375.1 Balneolales bacterium | reverse complement strand
TATTCAAAGAAGCACCCTGCTTTGGCAAAACAGTTCTTAGCCTGGACGAATAGAGAATTGCCAGAGAATTGGTTCTTATCATTACCTGATTTTGAAGCAGATGAAAAAGGGATGGCAACCCGGGCATCATCAGGTAAAGTATTAAATGCGATAAAAGACACCGTCCCAAATATGCTCGGTGGTTCTGCGGACCTGGAAGGTAGTGTGAAAACAAACTTGTCCGGAGCAGGAGTTTTCAGTTCTGATGATTATTCCGGAAGAAATACTCACTACGGAGTTCGTGAACATGCTATGGCAGCGGCACTAAACGGCATGGCATTACATGGAGGGGTGATTCCATTTGGGGGTACTTTCTTTGTATTCACCGACTATTGCCGCCCTTCAATTCGTTTGGCAGCGTTAATGAAAGTGCCTTCCATTTTTGTAATGACGCACGATAGCATCGGTCTTGGAGAAGATGGACCAACCCACCAACCTGTAGAGCATTTAGCAAGCCTCCGGGCGATGCCTAATGTATTAGTCCTTCGCCCTGGCGATGCCAATGAGGTGTCTTATGCCTGGAAAAAAGCGATTGAAAACAAAACCGGCCCAACGGTTTTGGTTCTTACCCGCCAAGCCGTTCCAACATTAGAACGGGGAGATAATAATCCGGCTTCTTTGCTCGAAAAAGGAGCGTATGTTTACTCAGATTCCGAAAAAGAGGTGCCCGATTGCATCTTAATCGGAACGGGATCTGAACTTCATCTTGCGGTGAATGCAAAAACTGAACTAAAGGCACGAGGTGTAGATGCCAGGGTAGTAAGTATGCCAAGCTGGGAGTTATTCGAACAGCAAGCTGAGGAGTACAAAGAAAGCATACTTCCAAAAACCGTGATCAATCGGGTTTCCATCGAAGCAGGTTCAACTTTTGGGTGGGTTAAATATGTAGGCCTGGAAGGAAAATCTGTTGGAATTGATAGCTTCGGGGAATCGGGCCCTGCCGGGGAATTATTTAAACACTTCGGGATTACTACTGAAAAAATGGTTGAAGTGGCTTTGGATTAATCAAAAATATAGGGTCTGAAATTTGCCCACCACCTTGGAATATCCACTTTGGGATCCTGACAGATATATACCGGAATCCCATTTTCTTCATCAATCGCGTAAGGATGATAAACCATTTTAACGAGTACGCAAGAATTGAATGCGCTGTTTACAGCGCCTTCTTCATTGCCAAGGGTAATCCAGAGATCAGCATTTGGATTTCCATATCCCCAGGACCAAAAAGTGCCATGCCGGCTAATCGGATCAGGTAACCCGTACTTATCTCCCAAAATTTTTAAAGCCCCGGCTTCGCCATAATTCTCTGCCCAGATTTGAGTATTGGTTCGAATTGAATCAGGGAGAGATCGATAGATACTATCTACTAAGACGACTTGTTCTTCCCATCCAAACATATCTGCATAGTCTCCGGTTAATTCATATCGGCCATTTTCTTCCGGTATATCGTACCATGAGGTATACGTTTCAATAGGAAGAATGGGAGTCATCATTGGAATGAGATAAACGACAGGAACCAGGAGAGAAGTAAGCGCCGCGTAGTACCAACCGGGTCTTCGGTCTAACCATCGTTCAATTTGAACAGCAGCTATCGAAAAGATGATGGGGTAAGCAGAAAAGAAGTAATAGGGCTTGGCATTCATGTACCACATCGAAAAGAATATTACGAGGAAAGCGATCCCGAGGGTTTTGTATTTCTTTAAGCGAGGATTTCCGAATACAGCAAGTAAACCAATCATAGAAAGCACTTGTGCGGGTGGGATGATTAAGAATTCAAGTAAAAAATCCCAGGTTCCCTGCTCTGAAAAATGGCTCTCATTAAGTTCTTTCACATGATCGAAAAAGGGGATTCCATTCTGGATCTGCCAAATGATATTTGGAAGAAAAACCATAAATGCAATCAGTCCCGAGAGATACAGCCACTTCGATTTGAAGACTTTGCCCTTTTTGAAGAAGAGCAATCCAACCGTAATTCCTAACCCCCAAAAGAGCATGGTATATTTATTCATCAGCCCCAATCCGGCAATAAATCCCAGGAAAAAGAGATGTTTTTTGTCTTCTGTGTTTAGATATCTGACCAGAAGGTAAAACCCAAGTATCCAAAAGAATTGATCGAAGGCATTAGGCTGGAACAAGGTGTGGTTTCGATAAAATGGTGCAAATGCTAAAATGGAAACTCCCGCAAACAAAACTGCTTTGGATTTGCCACCCATTTCAACTGCAATTCTACAGCAAAAATAAATGATTCCAATCCCGGCCAATGTTGGAAATAAACGGACACCAAGTAGCGAGTAATCGAACAGTAAATAGGAAACTTTGGCAACGAAAGCGATAAAAGGAGGGAATTCGAAATAACCCCAGGCCAGGTGTTCACTCACAGAGAGATGCAACAACTCATCTCGATGAAAACCATAATTTCGGTTTCCCAGGAATTGGATTACAAATTTGAAAAATATGATTGGGGCAAGTATTGAATAATACTTTTTCACCAGAAAAGGGATTTAATTTACATCAACTGGCTTCGGCAGTCGTTTTTGAATTACTTTCTCAGGCCGGTGAATACAAGTGAAGGTTACATCATCGGCGGGCTGTACTGTTCCGATGAAAGCCTCAAGAGAAGACTGGATTTTTTGAACGATGGTTTTTGCGTGGAGAGAACCATAAATCTCCATTAAACTCTCAATACGCTCTTCTCCATACTCTTCACCACGTTCATTTCTGGATTCATTTAGTCCGTCGGTATAAAGAAGCACTGAATCACCGGGTTT
>JAKSCW010000471.1 GCA_022360375.1 Balneolales bacterium | reverse complement strand
GAACTTAGTGATTCTTCGTTGGCAGACATCGAATCTATGATTGCAAATCTTGAAGCGTTTAGCAACGATTTGGATTCGTTGAGCCAAAACCTTCAAAGCTCAACGAATTCTTTAAACAGTATTCTGGAAAAAATGGATACGGGGGAAGGCACCCTTGGACAAATGCTGAATAACCCGTCTCTGTATAATAACCTGGACAGTTTAACGGTGAATCTGAACGAGTTAATTGAAGCAATTCAGGCTAATCCGGGAGAGTACCTGAAGCACATGCGGCTGGTGGATATTTTTTAGAAACCTCTTTCTTCATGAACGCAGATCGCCGGACCAGTAAAGGCGTATGGCAATACGCCCTTACCCATGATCTCTTAAGTTTTTGCTTTTAGCCTCGTCACGTAGCTCCGCTGCGTGATGCGTTCCGGAAGCTCTGCTTCCATTGAGGCAGAGCCTCAAACCTGCATTCCGAACGGGACGTTCGGAACGAGGGTAAAAAACCAGTCCGGGAATCTCTTCTCACAAACCTACTACTGTCATGCTGAATCTGGCTCAGGGTAGCCAACATTTTTTGAGAAGGAGATAAAACTTAACATAAAAGCGCTTTTCTGGGAATTCATAAAAAGCTAAATTAGTTGTTATAACAACCAATTATTGCAAAAGAGAAGCCTATGGAAACTTTAGCCAATCCTGTTGTCGAAAACGAACAAGACTTTATGCCGATTATGGGCACCGATTACGTAGAATTTTATGTTAGCAATGCAAAACAAGCCGCTCACTTTTACCGCTCAGCATTCGGGTTCAAAGCGCTGGCCTATGCCGGGTTAGAAACCGGGTTGAAAGACCGGGAATCCTACGTGGTGGTGCAGGACAAAATCCGTTTGGTGTTCACCTCTCCCCTCCATAGTGGTACCGATATGGGCCGCCATATTGATAGACATGGTGATGGAGTAAAGGTAATCGCACTTTGGGTGGAAGACGCTGCTTATGCCTACGGGGAAGCCGTAAAACGGGGAGCTGAATCGTATTTCGAACCTGTTACTGAAACTGACAACCAGGGAGAAGTAGTCCGTGCCGGTATTCACACCTACGGCGAAACCGTACACATTTTTGTGGAGCGAAAAAACTATAACGGTGCTTTCCTGCCGGGATATAAAGCATGGAATACCTACTACAATCCTGAGCCCGTTGGTTTGAAATATGTAGACCACATGGTAGGCAATGTAGAGTTGGGCGCCATGAACAAATGGGTTAAATGGTACGAAGATGTGCTGGGCTTCAAACAAATCCTCTCCTTCGACGACAAAGACATTTCCACCGAATACACGGCATTGATGAGTAAAGTAATGAGCAATGGAAATGGCCGGATCAAATTCCCGATTAATGAACCCGCAGCCGGGTTGAAGAAATCACAAATTGATGAATACATCGACTTTTATGAAGGTGCCGGGGTACAGCACGTTGCCGTAGCCACCGATGATATTGTGCATACCGTCACAGAACTCAGAAACCGCGGTATTGAATTCATCACCGTTCCTACCACCTATTATGATGTGCTGGAAGAACGGGTTGGCAAAATTGATGAACCCATCGACAAACTAAAAGAACTGGGCATCCTGGTAGATCGTGACGACGAAGGCTACCTACTGCAAATCTTTACCCGCACATTGCAGGCACGCCCCACCATGTTCTTCGAAATTATCCAGCGAAAAGGAGCAACTTCTTTCGGAAAAGGAAACTTCAAGGCACTATTTGAAGCCATAGAACGTGAACAGGAATTAAGAGGAACGTTGTAACGCGTTTTTCTTTCATCCACTAAGAAAGGTGGTCAGCAATGGCCGCCTTTTTTTATTTATTCCACCGCCTGGTAGAGTACATGTAGGGGGTGCTGAATAACCAAATCATATATTTTTAAAATGAATAAAATTTTAATTAGGTTGAGGTTGTTCAAGAATGAGATATGTGGAAGGATGAATGCCGACCGCCCGTATGCAACCGGTATTTTAAAATGAGTAAGAGATCTTTGTATCTCTCTTTAAGTTAAGAGGTGAGTGGTATGCAATTCTTTTCTATGTTAAAAGTGCACTACTTAAAAAGAACTATGCTTCTTTTCGGGCCGGTTTTGTGTTTCGTTAGTATGTTCTCCTTAATCCCGGGAACATCCTTCTCGCAGGAAACTGCTCCCGGGTATAGCGTAACGCACTGGTCAATAGAAGATGGGTTACCCGTTAACCAGGTCACCGATATCTGGAAAACAACCGATGGGTACCTGTGGTTAAGGACCTCTGAGGCATTGACCCGGTTTGATGGAAAAACCTTCACTAACTATACCTCTGCAAACACTCCTGCATTTTTAAGCTCAACATTCAATTTCAGATCGGAAAAAGGAATTGATCAATTCTGGATTAATAACGGGTTAAACAGGGAATTGCGGTTGGTGCGTTATAAAGATGGTGAATTCAGGCATTTTCCATTTCCGCAGGAAAACCAGGAATTCACACCTCCCTCAAAAAATCCTTTTGATATGGATTCCAACGGGGTGCTCTGGGTAGCAGGAGCAGATGGTTTATACAAATTTGAAGACGAAGCCTTTGTAAAGGTATTTGCGGATGAAATCAACCAGGAAATTTTAGCAGTACGGGCATTTGAGCAGGTAGTACTGGCCGCTACGGAACAGGGTTTTTACCTCATTAATGACGGTTCTGTTTCTTTTACAGCTTACGATAATCAGCACCTGGACCGTAACAGTTTTATGTATGAAGAACCCGGAACCATCTGGGTGTTCAATTCAGATTCGCTTACTTCACTATCCGGAAACCAGGTGAAATCATTTCCTGCGCTCGAAATTGACCTGTCTCAAATCAGTTTTTACAGGCGGTTGAGCATCGATTCTTCTGATCCTGACCAAGTTATCCTGAGTTCAAAGAATGCTGCTTATATCCTGAAAGGCGAACAGTTTGAAGAACTCCATGTTATGGATGTGGTCCGGGAAGCAGCAATTCCGTTTTTAACGGAACATAAAAGACAAGACTATAAAGGATGGCTGCGAACCGGCAAAGCTTTATGGCACAACAATACACTGGTAACTCCAAATATTGAACCTGCAACGCTTGTTGCAAGAAACCTCGCACTATTTGTTGACGCTTACGGGTCTGCCTGGATAGGCACTCCTTCAGGGCTTTATAAATACACGAAAAGCCTTTTTACAAGCTATGGCGAAGAAGATGGAATTATTAATGTGTATCCCTTACTCCAGGATTACGAGGGAGCCATCTGGGCAGGAGCACGAAAGGGAGGCATATCCAGGATCCTGGATGAACACGTAGAACGTATAGTAGAAGAGGATGCGGAGCTGCCAAGGGTCTTTTCGTTCTACGAAAATCCGGTCCGGAATATATGGCTGGGCACCTCTCAGGACGTACGGAGATGGAATACCTCAACCCGTATGTTTCAGACTATCCCCTCTCCTTTTGAAGGCCCGGGAGCAAGAGTTCGGGTTCTTCGGGAAAAGGAACCCGGAATCGTGTATGCAGGAACCAGGAGGGGCCTTTATGAATACCATACCGATAACGATGAATGGAAGATCGTTCCTGAAAAAAATGGCGAGGTCCTTATGATCACGCAAATGTATACAGGCGGTGATGGAGTAACCTGGGTTGGAACAGAAAGAAACGGGCTGTTTTATTTATCACAGGATACGTTGCGGGCTTTCCCGGGAAACTCCCTCCTTTCTGATGTGAAAGTGAGGTCTTTATTCATCGACAAACAGGGAATTCTCTGGACTGGTTTCCAGGGAGGAGGACTCAACCGGGTCCGGTTGGACAGCGATGGCGTTTCCGCCGAATCTGTAACGGTTTACACCCCTGACGACGGCCTCTTTGGGTCTGTAATCCACACCCTCCTGGAAGATGAATACGAACGGTTATGGATGAGCAGTAACCAGGGAATCTTCTGGGCATATAAAGAACAGCTTAACCAATTTGCCGAAGGTGCAGTGGATAACATTACGCCTATCATCTACCAGGAAAAAGACGGGCTTCCGGGTAACGAGGCAAACGGAGATGCCCAGAATCCCGGCCTGATTGCGAAAGACGGGGCGTTCTGGTTTGCCATGCTGGAAGGGGTAACCCGGGTACACCCCGATGATGTGAAGCAGACCACCCTGTCGTTCCCTGCAAAAATTGAAACCATTGTATGTGCCGATTCCGCCTGGATGAGTGCCGGGAATACAGAATTCAGGGTATCCAAAGAACATCGCAATATTGACATTTACTACACCGCCTTTAATTACGAAATAAAACCCGAGAACATCCATTTTGCGTACCAGCTGGAAGGCCTTCATGAAGATTGGGTGTATGCGGGAAACGAACGAAGTGTCTCCTTTACCGATGTGCCGGCCGGGGAGTATACCTTCAGGGTAAAAGCCGGGTTGGGAGGACAATGGGATGAAGAAAATGCCCAGTCTGTTGCCATTATCATCGAGCCCTATTTTTATGAAACCTCCTGGTTTTTTGCCCTGGCTGTTTTTACGGGTGTTTTTTCATTTATCGGGTTAATACTGTGGGGAAACCGCAAACTTGACCTGCAAAAGAAACTGTTTGCCCTGGAAGTACAGGAACAGGAAACCGCGTTAAGCGAAAACGAGCAGTTTCTGCAGGATTTTCAGAATTACGTGGAAGAACGAATTCAACAATCTCCCATAACAGGACCTGAGTTATCCCTGGCATTAAATGTAAGTGAACGCCAGCTATACAGGAAGGTTAAAAAAGCCACCGGCCTTACGCCCCTGCAATTTGTACGGGAAATACGCCTGAAAAAAGCACACCAGATCCTGGAACGCCAACAGGCGGGTACCGTTGCCGAAGTAGCCAACTCGGTGGGCTTCTCCACTCCTTTTTATTTTACACAACTCTTCAAAGAACGCTTCGAATACCATCCCGGGGATTTGATCAAGTAGAAAAACGGTGCCTTCCCGGCGGGGGTTTTCAATCCCCGGTGCATGGAATTGCCCTGTAAAAAGCCCGCCTTACCGTTCCCCCCCGCAAAAACCGGTATAAAGAATTCACCAAAAAAAATGTCAAAAAAATCGCTGTTTCTGGCCTTATAAGGCACTTGGCAGAAATGTCAGTGTTATTGGCAAACATGTTTCAGCTGTCGAATTTAGCTTTTCACCTCAATCTAATTTGAAAAAAGTAGGTCTGGTTTTATGAGTCCGATAAGTGGTGAGGCTCCATACTCTATGGTTCAGAAACAAAATTCAAGAAAAGTAAAGTCATTATATAAATGGCTCTCCAAAGTAACTGGTGTTGATGCCTGCTGGCTGGATGGAAGCAGGCAGGATGGAAGCCCGGCCTGGGCGGTCATCAAGCGCATAGCCCACACTACCTGGTTTATGGTGCGAAGTTCGCTGTGGCGAAAAACGGCCATTGCCTCCCTGGCGGTAATTCCTCTTTTATTCTCTCCGGAAAAAGTAAAGGCCCAGTACACCGCACTTATTGAAGATTATATGTTGGGGACCCCGCACGGATTCCAGATAAGTGGGGTATCTAATAATGACCGGCTTGGAGATAGCAGAACTATGGCTGTTGGGGATGTGAACGGGGACGGTTATGACGACCTGATCCTTGGCACACCATATGGGGATGCAAATGACACAAATGCCGGGGAAACCTACGTGATCTTTGGTTCAACCAGTACTTTTTCTTCCTCCTTCGAACTCACCGACCTGGACGGTTCTAATGGATTTGTAATTGCCGGTATAGCCGCAGGAGATCAGACCG
>JAKSCW010000370.1 GCA_022360375.1 Balneolales bacterium | reverse complement strand
TTGAGGCTCTGCCTCAATGGAAGCAGAGCTTCCAGAACGCATCACGCAGCGGAGCTACGTGAACGGGGTTACCACACTTTTAAAAGCAAAGACTTAATAGATCGTGGGTAAGGGCCTATGGCCATACGCCCTTACTGCCTGAATCCGGATCCCTGCCTTCGCAGGGATGACTTACGGGACGTGCTAAGGATGAGAAAAAGGCTGTCACGGGTTTTTCTACCCGAAAAGCTGTTTCAGCTCGTTGCCAAAGGCTTTGTTTATGGTACTTCCTTTGGCCGATATGTTTTCGCGTTCGAAATCCATAGTAAAGTTAAAGCCCCCTGCATCGGAGATCTCGAGGTGGGAGGAGGATAACTGTACCGACAGGTTATAAATGAGCTGGAAACCGAGGGAATCCTTGGGGATTGAGCTCTGGGTGTAGTTTCCGGAAAAGGTGTCCCCATCATCTGAATACGAAAATCGTACCTGGTCTTCCACAGATTCCACGTGAATGGTGATGGTACCCGCTTTTTTATTTTTGAACCCGTGTTTGTATGAATTGGTAACCAGTTCATTCACAATTAAACCGAAGGGTACCGCCCGGTTGGCATTCAGAAAGACCGGGCCGGCGGTGATGCGGAACTTCACCTTCAATTGATCAGATTCATACGACTTTTTGATTTCCTTGCACAGTTTTTTGATCAGCTTCTTAATCGATATGTCTGAAAAGTTCTCAGATTCATACAGTAGTTTATGTACGCTGGCAATAGACATAATCCGGGTTCGGGTATTAAGGAGTTCCGAGTCCAGCACTTCGTTGTTGTTGGAATACCGCTGCAAATCAATCAGGCCCGATACAATCGCCAGGTTATTCTTCACCCGGTGGTGAATTTCCGCAAGCAGTAATTCCCGCTCAATAATGGATTGCTGCAGTTTTCGTTCAAACTCAATGCGTTGAGAAATATCCGACAGGAACCCGATCATACCCTGGAAACGATCGTTTTCATCATAAATGGGTTCCGATTCTGTTAACACATGCACCATATCCCCGTTATTGCGGGTAATCCGGTACTCTTCCGAAAACCGGTTCCTGGATTCGATGGATTGGTTAAAAGCCTCAAGTATCCGTGCTTTATCGTCTGTATGTATCTTTTTCAGCCATTCATCAAGGGTGGCTCCGTCAACCGATTGCCCCAGGATTTTTTCGGCCATTGCATTACCAAAGGTCAGGTTCCCGTGTTCATTATGCTGGTAAATACCCACAGGGAT
Organism: Balneolales bacterium; assembly: GCA_022360375.1. Taxonomy (GTDB): domain Bacteria; phylum Bacteroidota; class Rhodothermia; order Balneolales; family Balneolaceae; genus HXMU1420-13. The sequence goes on along the minus strand of JAKSCW010000370.1, from coordinate 1,913 downwards.
CACAGAGAGTATCTTACTGAGCATTTTCTCGTGTTTTTCAACGGCCCGTTCCCGTTCTACCTGTTCGGTGATGTTGATATCGATACCAAAAATACTGTGGATATGCTTCTCCTTAATGGTACACCAGATATTATTCAGGGTGTGCAGGGTAGTGCCGTCGCTTTCAACCTCTGTAACGATCTCATTCTCAAAACTGAATTCTTTTCGGGCAAATTCCTCCAGGAATATGAGTGCTTCATCATGCTCCGGGATAATTTCGTAATAGCTTTTATTGAGAATCTGGTCCTTTTTTGAGTTATAGGCCCGGGCAAAATTTTCGTTGCACATCACCAGCCTGGAATTCTTTAACGCGCGCACTGCCTGCTCTTTATAAGAGAGGGAGGAATCGATTGGTGGTGAGAATTCAAAAGAAAAATAGGACAACGATTCATTATCCAGGAATGGTTTTAAGTATGTAAGTACCTCTGTATCACTAGTCATTTCGCCCTACTTAAACGTTTCACGTGTTATTGATTGCATTTAACAATTTATTAATACGAAAAATTTCTCAATATAATCCCCGGATCACAGCTTTCTTTTCACCCCGGAAACCCCAAATTTACCAGTGCCATAGGTTTAACCCTTTCTTGCATTCGTTTGAAATTGGCAGGTGCTTCCTGGTTTAATAGTCCAATTCCCGGGTGCCAATTACGTTCTATGCTCTCCTTCAGGAAAATACTTTTCTGTCTCGTTACGCTACCTGGTTTTCATCGACAACCTGTGATTCTGACCTTTCCCGGATAGTATTGATAACTATCCAGGTTCATTTCATCGGCCAAATAACTCAGGTCATCGAATAATCCATCATTCAGGAATGTACGGAGTGTAAGTTTTGGGAAAAACCAAGCGATGAAATCACCATTCCTTATAGTTACTGCTTTACTGATGAGTACATTTTGTGCCTCTGCCCAGGAGTATACCATGATGGATTACATCCTTGATTTCGGAATTCCGGAAGAATCGGATGCCAGGTTGGATCGATTGTATTACGAGCAAAAGAGCTATGCGGAAGACATCGGGTTAAATGTTCACTCAATGGTGAATCACCGGTATGGAGAGGGGTTCATAGAGGAAGATTTATCTCTTTCCAATCTGCAAACCTACTAGAAAGCGGGTTTGGTCTGGAACATTTTAAAGAACGGATGGCAGCAGAACCGGCAATCAGCACGGAGGCTGGCGGCACAGATTAACTACGAGCAATTTGAACAGGCACAGAATTCAAAATCGAATGCCTATTATGCCCAGTTTGCCTTGCTGGAATACCTGTTCAATAAGGCTGGTGCAGATGTTTTGCGCAGCAGGAAGGAACAAATCGCATCAAAAGAACCACTATTTATTTCACTCAGTAACGACGGGTATCTCACAAGTACTCAAATGCTGGAGTATCAATCCAGAGCGGATGACATTGAATTGCAACTACGGGTATTGAGTGAATCGAATGATGCCTTTGAACTGATTTTTGAAGATGAATTATCCACGTATCTGATCCCTGAATTTTACCAGTCTACGGAAATCCCGGAAGTAGATGTACAGGGAATAATTCTTGCCATTGATCATTCAGCGGCTGCACAGCAGCAATTACACTTACAACAGCAACTTATACAAAAGCCATCATACTGGTCACACCAGGTTAGCTTAAACGCAAGTATCTATTACAATCACCAGGTAAGTTTTTCAAACGAACGAAGAGATTTTACTTCGGTAGGGGTATCGCTCAGAGTTCCATTAAGTACCCGTCATTATTCAGATAAACAGGCATACATTGCTGCAAATAAAGAACTGGAAGAAGAGCAATTGCTTGTTACCCATAACCGGAAAAAAGAGGTATTGATTCTTCACCGGGAATACACTCTTAAGCAAAAGCAGTTGAATAA
>JAKSCW010000307.1 GCA_022360375.1 Balneolales bacterium | reverse complement strand
GCCGAATCGGAAATAGCGCCATCGCCGATACTAAGGCTGCCGGCACCTCCAAAGGCCTCGATAAAGAAACCCTGGAAGGGGGCAATTTCCCCCTCGTTGGCATCCCCGGCGGTTCCGTTCCAGGTTTTCCAGCTCGCAGCAGCGTGGTCATAGATGTACATGGAGGCTGCCAGGTTGGTTTTGGAGACGGCGGAAGAGTCCCAGTCGATGGTGAAGCCGAAGGGATTGCCGGCCAGGAAGAAGTTCCCGTCCGCCAGGTCGGAAACCGCGTCGATGGTGCCGTTGTTGAAGGTTCCATTCCCGCCAAACTGGGAGGCTGAAACCCGCTTGGGGAAACCGGCATTACCGGGAACATCAAGTCCGTTGTCATCGGAAAAGATGTAGAACAGGAAGCCTTGCCCGGCTGCCAGGGAATCGGTCCCCTGGTCGGTGAGGGCAGTCCAGCTTTGGGAATCAGTATCCCAGGTCCATACATTATCGTCAAAGCTATCGGAGGTGTTGTCAGCGCCGGTGAAGCCCTGGGTGAAGAAAGGGTCGAGCAATTCATCGAACACGGGGCCATGGGTAGGGGCGGAAAGCAGCCGGAAACCTTCATCACCGGTGATGGTCTGGTTAATGGTATTAAAAAAGACCTCCACTACCCCTTCTTTGCCTATCGAACCGGGCACTAATACTCCTGTTGTATTAGCGTTGTTGTCACTGGAAATAATTTCATCAAAACCGTCTCCGTCCAGGTCACCGGTAACGACAGTGACCCCTATTCCTTCGGATCCTTTGATGATGAAGCCATTATCACCATCCAGGGAAGAGAGCTGAAATTCCGAAACAGAGGTGTCATCAAATCCAAATATGACATAGACAATGCCTGAACCTGAATAAGCATAAGCGCTGGTTGTGATGAGTTCATCCATTCCATCCCCGTTTAAGTCGATGGAAGCGAAATCTTCTCCCATTCTATCACCGTCATTTATTCCATCAAAAAAGAATCCGTTGGTGCCATCCAGGGAGGAATCGTCTATTACCGAAGAGAAGCCGCTACTCTTTCCAAATAGCACATAATTTTCCCCGTAAGCCGTTGAATTTGAAGTAGAAGTGTAATCCCTGCCATAGCCATTCGCGTTTACAAAAAGGTCATCGTATCCGTCTCCGTTTACATCACCGCTACCAACAGAATGACCAAAATAATTTTGACCTGCGGTTCCCTTAAACCGGAATCCGTTGGACCCATCCAGGCTGCTTACATTCAGGCTGTCAGCAAAGGTATCCGATTGTCCAAACACCACATACACATCTCCATACCATATATAGCTGTATTCATACCTGTTTGGGGCGCCTATCAGCACATCCTCAAAACCATCTCCGTTAATATCTCCCAAGGCCAGATCACTTCCTGCACTCCCTATATACTCGTGTCCCAAAATTACAAACCCGGAATTATTTCCCTGCAAAGAGCTAAGCTGAAGGGTGTCGGGAAAAGTTGCTTTACCAAACACCACATACGTTTGGCCTGCATCTTCCACGCCGTTAGGCGATGTCCGGGGGGCTCCAATAAAGATATCCGCAGCAGTATCCCCGTTAATATTTCCGGTCGCGAGACTTCGGCCAGTGTTTGAACCAGTTTCCCCTATAAGTACAAAACCGTTGGTACCGTCTGCTATATCTGAGAGTTGGACAAGGGAAGAGAATGCCGAACTTTTACCAAACACTACATGAACGGTATCTTTTTGGCTCCCAATGATCATATCGTCAATGCCATCTCCGTTAATATCAGCCGCAGCTACCGCATCTCCACTTTGAGCGCCATTATGGGTTCCGTAAAATGAAAATCCATTTACTCCATCCAGGGAAGTCAGGGTAATGGAAGAATCGAAACCGGAGGAGGTTCCAAAAATAACAGCAGTTTGGCCGGGAGAATTATCCGTATTAGCAGGGCCGCCAGCACCATTTGCCCCGACAATGAGATCCTCAAACCCATCCCCGTTTATATCGCCCACCGCTAAAGAACGTCCAAGGTTATCAGCATACGCCGACCCGGTAACGGTAAACCCGTTTTGGCCCCTGAAGGTGGAGGCTTCTACTGTGCTTTGTGCGTTCGCCGAAGGGCCGGACAGGCATAATGCAGCCCCCATAATGGAAGCGGTGGCCAGGCGTCTGCTTTTTACTAAAAACCGGTTTGCAGTAATTCGTTTAATGAGCCCCCATACCGGGCGGTTGTGTTCGTCAGTGCCCTCGATCCAGCAGGCCTCCACCCCGGTTACCTTAGCCAGCCAGTTAAACAGGGATTTCGTTTTGCGGTACAGAGGAACAACAGTTTGTTTCCGGATGTATCGGGTATTCATAACTTTTGGTGTTTTTGCCTCCATTTTTCCGGCTATTTAATCAGGGTTAATTTTTTAGTGAGCACGGCAGTGCCGGTTGTAAGCCGGTACAGGTACATGCCGGAGGCCAATTGAGAGGCATCAAAGCGTACCAGGTACCGTCCGGGCTGCATCGTTTC
>JAKSCW010000113.1 GCA_022360375.1 Balneolales bacterium | reverse complement strand
TTGAAGGTAATGATGTTCTCCTCAAACATATCCTGAAAGAGCCCGATATTGATGTCATCTTTTACCATGATGAGCCATTTATCCTCTACTGAGCCATACTCAGTAATGGCGTTAAACCCTAATTTTTCATAAAAAGCTTTTGAAGCTTTGATGTCTTTTACAGCCAGTGATGTTGAGTGTGTTCCAAAATTGATATCCATTTTTTCTCATTAGTTGAAGATTGTTTTTTTCCAAATCCATTGCATTGCCTGGTCTCCGGCTTCATTTTCTATCCTGGCAGTTAAGGCATTCTCATTCCTGGAATAGATAATCCTTTGTGGGAAGTCGTGCTCTAAGTTCTCGAATACAACTTTTTGAGGAATCGATTCTACTAATGCGAATGCCACAGATTCCCCGCCTCCAGGTTGTGCCACAAAATGAATTTTGTTTCCAGTTTGTACAATTCTAATGTATTCAAACGATGTTCTGCCATTGGCGAAAACATCTCTATGAAGGGCAAGCATCAGGCCTGCCGAGGGGGGCGTCCAAAGCTCCTCCATGGTTGTTCCATCTTCAGAACTTGTCCAGTATCCCGCCATCCAGTTTAAATCTTCCAGAGTTTGAGCATGGCTTAATGCATTAAATAGTAAAGTAAAAAGTATGAATAAGTATGTTTTCAATGTTTTGCCGTTTGTTTGCGGTTGAGCAGCAAAACTACCGGGTAAAGTTTTTCGAGTATTGGAAAAAACCGACAGCATTTCTTAATTCCTGTTTAGGAAAAAATTGGCCATGTTTTCTTCTTCAAAAAAGTACTCTGAGGGGTCTTCTCCTGTAAATTCCTGAAAATTTGAAATGAAATGGGATTGATCATAAAACCCACTCATTTGTGCCAGTCTGCTCCAGCTCATCTTCTCCTTTTGAACCAATGAATAGATGTAATTAAAGCGGATGATTCTTGTATAAAATTTTGGGGAAAGCCCGATATATTTATTGAATAATCGTTCCAGCTTCCGCTCAGAAGTACCTGCTATTTCATTGAGTTCCGATACTGTTATTAGCCCGTGTTTCCTGAAAATGGTACGAATAGCAAGTTCAATAAGTTGATCATTTGCTGTTTCGTACACAGGTACCTGAGAGAAGAACTCATTAAGGGAATCAATCTTGCCGGAATAAGGATTCTCTGAATCCATACTTTCAGAAATTTCCTCAAAAGGTTGCTCTAATATTTCATTAAGAGGAATAACCGTATCCGTTAATGAAAGCATATTCACACCAAATAGTTTGGTGATTCCAAATGGTTTAAACTTTATCCCGATCATACCAGAAACACCGGTATTCTCTAGCATGAAATGATTTCTGATTTGTCCTCCAATCAATGCTTTTTCCTGGAGCTGCCAGGTACCCGAAATATTAATGCGGTATGGGTCACCGTAATGAAAAATGATTTCAGGGAATCCATCCGGGATTATTTTTTGGGGATAAATGCTTTCATCTGAGTTCTCAATTACCCAATAGCAATCAATAAATGACTGTAGCTTATCAATGGGGGGGATTTTCAGGAAAAGCATCTATTCAGTAACTAGTTTTTTACGTTCTTCTCGTACATTTCAATCCAGTCTTGTACAGTTACTTTTTTGGCAAGCTCACCAATTAGTTCGAAAGGTATCTTCCTGGGGTTTTTGAAGCGTATACAGCTTTTACCCATGTCTAATTTGGTGGGTACCTGTTTTTTGTATTCTTCCGTAAACCAATTCAACAACTCCTCATTGGCATAAACTCCGGAATGATACACCGCAATATGATTTTTTTGAGAAGCAATATTTATAAAAGGCAGGGGGAGTTTTGGGTCGCAGTGGTAGCCATCGGGATAGATAGAATGCGGTACCACATACCCAATCATCCCGTAATTGATGCACTCTTCAAATCCCTCAGGGATGTTTGCAAGTACCGCTTCTCTGAGTTTTGTTATTGCTTCTTTCCGGTCTTCCGGAATTGAATCAATGTATTCGTCAACAGTTTCAGCGCTGTAAGTCATTATTGCTCGGTATTTAGTTCGGATTGTTTGCTTGCCAGGAATTCTGGATTTCTAAATAAAACGGCACTAATTAATGAAATCAATAACCCGACAGGAAATATTTCGGTGAAAGTCATTGGAAGTCGGAACAATACATTTCCATAACGCTCTTTCATCTGTTCCATTTGTTCGATGGTAGCTGTAAGCTCTTCCTGGCTTGCCCCGGCGTCACGAGTTTTCTCTATAATGGAATTTGTGTATTGCTCGATGAACACATAATCTGTGAAGTAAAGATTGATTTCCCATACAAATACATATACAATTCCTGCAATAAGGGAAATGCCCAAGCCGATTTTGAAAGCTGAGCTAAATTTAATCACTCCCCCCAGTTCCTGGTCTCTATATTTCTTAGTAGCTACAAAAATCATAGAGAAGCCGATAATCATGATCGAGTAGCCGATTGTTTCTGAAGCGAAAAAAGAGTCAGCCCCGGCCTGGGCGGCGTAAATACCCAGAGTCATACTTAGAATGATTACGGCTCCTGTAACAGCACCATAGGTAAGAATGATTTTTCTCATGATTTGAAATTGAGGTTATTTTCGAATTAACAATGGAAAGGTGAGCATTTTCCGGCAAAGCTCCATCACCCGAAAGTATGATTTTGGAAATTTCACTCCAAAAGATGATCGAAACCTCTTCGGCTTGGAACAGTTGTATTATCGCGAGGGAAAGCGAAAAATCAGCCGAATCATAAATACGTGTGATTCTCTGGTAGTAACCTCAGAATGATCAGGAGAACTAGCGAATCAAATTCAGTGATTTTGCTTTCTCTACTGCCTGGGTGCGGCGGTTTACTTCCAGTTTTTCGTATAAATGGGAAAGATGAGTTTTTACAGTATTGATAGAAACAAAAAGCCTGGCCGAGATTTCTTTGTTGGAAAGGCCTTTGGCAACCAATTCCAGTACTTCCAGTTCCCGTTCGCTGATACCCAAATAATCGATAGCTTTTTTGTTCTTCCGGAAATTGGCCGGTTCCGTTTTTTTCCTCGTAAGCCGGTTCCCTACCCAAAGTCCTAAGCCCGTAAACAGTGCTGCAATAAGGATGATATACACCTCAAAGGAAAGCTCACGAACGAAAAAACGGTACTCGAAATACTCGAGCAGGAATACGAGTATTGCTAAGGAAACTCCGTAAATGAGAATCTTACTTTTCAAAATCTGAAGTATCTATTGTAAATCTACCAGTTCAATACTTTTCATGGTTACCTCGCCCCAGGCGCAACGGGTTTTTCCGCCCAGATCAGAAACATAAAATGAGGCGGTGGTTGGGAATGAATTTATTGTATCGTTTGGATTGTTATAAAAATTGATGTCCAATGAGAACATTTCTTCAATTTCGGCTCTGTAATCACTCGCATTTACTAAGAAAAAGGTTTCACTTCTCCATTCTGCCCACCAGCCACATCCATCTCTGGCAGGGTCACCTGCATACTTCAGTAAAATAGTTTCATTGCTAACAAAAAAACTGTTTTCATTGGTGAAACAAGAAGTAGTGAGCAAGGTAAAAAGTATATAAATATATATTTTTGAATGGCTCATGCATAAATTATAACAAATTCTCAGGATTCAAGCCTTTCAAATCATCTGCTACAAATTCGCGGCCTTTTCGAACCAGTTCGCCATCCAGGTACACATCGGCGCCAATGCAAACCAAGTCCCAGTGAATATTACTTTCGTTTCCATTTGGAGCAATTTCATAATCGTTGCCAAGGGTTAGGTGATTGGAGCCGAAGATTTTTTCATCAAACAGAATATCGTACATCGGGCTTTCAATAATTGGATTAGTGCCAAAGCTAAATTCTCCAAATCGACGGGCACCTTCGTCCGTATCCAGTATGTCTTTCAGAGCATCATTGTTGGAAGAATCGAAATCTACCACCACCCCGTTTTCAACAACCAACTTTACAAATTCGAAGGGTTTTCCCTGGTATACCGAAGGAGCGTAGGTGATATGACCATTCACAGAATCTAAAATGGGTGAGGTAAAAATTTCACCATCGGGAATGTTATGCCCGCCAAAGCATGGAATCCAATTTTGCCCCTTCACAGAAAAATGGATATCGGTACCCTCGCCTTTCAGGTGAATCATATCTGTAGCCCGAAGGCGTTTTTCCAGTGGTTCCATTGCGCGTTGAAGCCTGCCATAATCGACCAGGCACGCTTTGTAATAAAAATCCGTGAAGCTGGAGGTTGGCATTTTTGCATTCATTGCAAACGCTGAGGAAGGATAGCGCATGATACACCAGCGCGTATTGTTTACTCGCTCCTCAAAATGCACAGGGTGTAGAAAATGTTTGGAATACATTTCATTGGCCGTTTTACTGGCCTGAGAGTTTTCATATATATTTTCTGAAGCCCGGATTCCAATAAATACATCCATTTGTTTCATTAAAGGAAGTTGATCTGCTTCTGCCTGATTTTTCCAAAATGTCTCGTCTCCTTTCAACACTAATAACCGTTGTACCTCGGTGTCTTCAATTTGAACAAATGGATGAGCTCCTTTATCCCGGATTTGTTCTACCAACGTGCGCACCAGGTTAATACCATTCAACCCGATAAGCTGAACCATTACATTGTCGCCCGATTGAACTTTAGTACTATGTTCCAGGATAAGAGAGGCAAGATCTTTGTCGTTTTGTGAAATCACGTGTAAGTAGATTTGAGGGATTAGGATTGTGCTTTAAGCAAGAAGTTAATGAAAGCTCAGCTCAAAGCTCAAGACTCATTGCCCGCTCCCAGAGTTATTAACTCATCACACAGGTTAATTTCAACCGGATCGTTGGATGCAAGGAATATTAATGTTCCCTTTTCTTTCTGCTGTTGAATAATGGAAAATACAAGTTCCGTTCCTCTTTCATCCAGATTGGAACCGGGCTCATCCAGGAATAGAATTTTTGGTTTTCGCACTAACGCAGAAGCAAGCTTTACTCTCTGGCGCTGGCCGGTGGAAAGGGTTTTGAAGTATTGGTCTTTCATTTCCAGCAGCTGCAGTTCTTTAAGTAACGTATTGATTTGGTCGGGGTTTGGCTGATATCCACTCACGGAAATAATAAATTCCACATTTTCGAAAACAGTAAAGTCATCATATAAGTTGATATATGGGGCCATATACCCAATTTCCGGGCGAACACTTTCCCTGGAAATAAATTCATCATTCTGCATCCACTCAATGGTTCCGGAACTTGGCCGTATCAAGAAGGCAAGGCACTTCATAAGGGTTGATTTTCCACTCCCATTAGAACCGGCAATTCCAAGTACTCCCTCCTGGTGAGTGAAACTTAAATCGGTAAAAATTTTTTTGCGATTAAATGCCTTGGAAAGCTCTTGTACCTGTACTGAAAACATCTCCAAAGGTAGCCAAGAAAAAGAAAAGTGCGTAAAGGAATTTTCTTCATATAATCTCAATAAACTTTAACGTCATTAGGTTGTGTTGCCATGTTTCTGGCAGTAAATTCAGGCGAATCTTAAACTGAGGAATGCAAAAGATTACAGACCAAATCACAGATCATCTCGCAGGGTTGATTACATCAGAAAAGCCGGTTTATACCCCAAAAGAGTTATTAAAGGCAAAGATTCCTTCCTTTATTGTAGAACGAATTCGCCTGAGCCTGGAGGATAAGGTGAGGGAGGAGATAGGCAAAAATGCGTCGATCTGGTTTGATGGAGAATCGAAACTGGTGCAGGATGCCTGGGCTGATTATGTGCAGGTAGCAATAGGCACCTCTCATATCCCTAAAGAAGAGTTGTACACCATTTTGAGTGGGGTAGTATCGGACATTATAAAAGTGTTTATCGAGCCGAGAAAAAACATGGCCGATTATGTATTCCGTGAAGATGACGAACTTTCATTGCCAGAGATCGAAGAACGCTGTGCCCGGCTTACTATCTATAAGCACTTTGGCACAGCCATTCCTTTGTATATGAAAAAAAGAAACCTGGATATACTAACCAGGGAGCGCTGTAAACAACTTATTCAAAACTTAGACGCCAAATTAGTTGCCTCTTACAGCCCACAGGATTGGGCGCAAAAACTGGAACAACTTTTTGTTCTTTTTGGCGGTGAAGTAGAACCCAAATTGCTGGCTGTATTTTTTGAGGATAAAGGGTTAACTGCCATAGCGAAGCGGTTTGGAGCCAAACGTAAACCGATTACTAAATCCGATTTCATTTTCATTATTTCCAGTAAAGAAACGGATTCCAGGAAATCAGAAACATTGAGCGATGCAGAAGCTCAGGCTAAAGAAGAAGATAAAGAGCAAAGCCTTATAGAAAGCTTTTTTGGAGATTATCAGGAAACGGATGATTCGCTGGTTGATCAATACGTTGAAGGTGGATTGACGGATGGGGATATGGCAGAGTTGTTAGAAGAA
>JAKSCW010000542.1 GCA_022360375.1 Balneolales bacterium | reverse complement strand
TCCACGATTGATTCCAGTTCTTCATCGGGTAAGGTCACCGGTACCGTTCGTGTTGGTGGATTGATAGGAAGTAACGAAACCTCAGATATATCGGGGAGTTCATCAAAAGCAGATATAACTGCTTCCGGAAGCTATGCCGGGGGATTGGTTGGACGTCATGATGATGGAAATATTTCAGAGTCCTATTCAACGGGTGAGGTTAATGGTAACGATTGGCTGGGAGGACTAATAGGTTTTATGTTGGATGGTTCTGTCTCCGATAGCTACAGTACCTCTCAGGTAACCGGTGATGGAGTAGTTGGCGGTTTGGTAGGAAACAATTCCACAAATGGCCTCATTGAAAATGTGTATAGTTCAGGCTTAGTAACCGGAAATTCCTCGGTAGGAGGATTGACAGGACTTGATACCGGATCCATGACAGGAGGATGGTGGAATACGGAGAGCTCGGGACAGGCTTCTTCTGCAAGTGGTACAGGATTAACCGACCAAATGATGAGAATGGAAGCTTCATTCACTGGATTTGATTTCACGGGTACGTGGTCTATAACCGAGACGGAAACCTTTCCTTTTTTGCAACAAAATATCCAGAGTCCCGGGCCGGGTATCCCGGTTGTGCTTCCGGGCACAGTAGTACTTTCTTCTCCTTCAAATGATACTTTAAACGTTTCCACCAGTATTACCCTGCAATGGGGAATTGCTACCGATGCAATCAGCTATCATGTACAGGTTTCAGCAAATGAGGAATTCACGTCTGTTGTTGCACAAAATGAAGAGGTCGCTGAACTGGCTTTTGCACTGAATAATCTTGACAATCTTACGACTTATTACTGGAGAGTGAGAGGTGAAAACGAATTTGGATTCGGGGAATGGTCAGATACCTGGGAATTCACTACTACCGGGGTTCCCCCTGGAAGAGTAGTATTAATTTCCCCGGCTGATGCCGTTGAAGGTGTAGCAACTGAGCCAATACTGGAATGGAACAGTGCAGCAACGGCAGAGAGTTACTCTTTGCAGCTGTCTGTTTCGGAGGAATTTACTACCCTGATAATCAATGAAGAAAATCTTATTGATACGAGTTTCAATATCTCCAGCCTGGAGGGATTAACAACGTACTATTGGAGAATAAGGGCAGTTAACGAATTCGGTGATGGCGAATGGTCTGATGTCTGGGAATTCACCACTACCGGAGTTCCTCCTGGAAAAGTAGTATTAATTTCCCCGGCTGATGAACTTGAAGATGTAGCAATTGAACCAACATTTGAATGGAAGAGCATGGAAACAGCTGCAAGTTATTCTTTGCAGCTGTCTGCTTCAGATGAATTCACAAATGTTATAGTTAATGAGGATAATCTTGCTGATACAAGTTTCCAGGTTTCTAACCCTGTAAATAATGAAAAAACGGTAACGAAGAGTACTCAGAGTTTTATTCTTGAAGGGTTAACCACCTACTTTTGGAGAGTACGCGCAGTTAATGAGTTTGGTAATGGGGATTGGTCTGATACCTGGGAATTCACTACCACCGTGTTAGTATCGAATGAAGATGAGCCCGGAATACCCATCGAGTTTATTCTTTCCCAGAATTACCCTAACCCGTTCAACCCAAGTTCAACCATTAGATTTGGATTGCCTCAGTCAGAAGAAGTAACGCTCCAGGTATTTAATACGCTTGGGCAACAAGTAGCTACATTGGTTAGCAACGAAAAAATGGAGGCGGGTTGGCATTCGGTACAATTTAATGCCGGTAGCCTGGCTTCCGGGATGTATATCTATCGAATTAAAGCGGGAAGCTTTGTTCAAACTAAAAAAATGATGTTGATTAAATAGCGGTGAGGAACGAGTGGGAGGGTTCAGAACCTGCCTCAAAAATGTTTGCCGCAGGCGGAAGGGGCCTTGCACTAAGCAGTTAAGAAAGAGGTATGCAAAAGCACGGGAAAACGAATGCTGATCGTTGAGTACATCCAATTCGTTCAAATATTCAGATAATAAGGTAGGGTATCTTCGAACGAAGGTGTTATAAATGCAGGATAAGCAAAGATGTTTATTCCATAACACAACAATTATATTCACCGGATAAAAGGAAAAAATGCACTACGTCATTTTTCCTTTTATCTATACTATTCCGGGTTATATCAATGAAAAAAAACGCTGCATACTTAATTACTGTACTTGCCTTCTTACTATCCAATTGTACGAACAACACCGTCTCAGTTGAAGAAGGCAATGAAATTGATAAAAATATTCCTCCCGGTAATGGGCAAAACCTGGAAATCCGGGAAGATGTAGTTTCCCCTCAAACTGATTTTTCTATTCAAACGGGCGATGTTTTTGCTGTATGGTGGGATCCTGTATTTAATGAGATTGCTGAGGACGTGCCCGAAGTAATTGACTTTTTAGCTGATGTTCGAAAAGATGCCATGGATAGCCTCGGGTTTGGTGAACTCTACAGCACCAGGGATGGCTATTTTGCAAATGTATATATTCATGTACCAGAGGAAGACCGTTTCCCGGATTATTTTGGGAATGGAGTCGGCTTTTCAGAGGGCGGGATTCCATATTTAGCCATGCCTTATGGTTCTCATAATGACCGTACTAATGTATTTCATGAGGGCTTCCATATCATGCAAAGCTCTACGGAGTATTTAGTTGTTGATGATAATATTGATGCAATTTGGATAATCGAAGCTTCCGCAGAGTGGTACCAGGCTTCCAGGAATGCGGATAACCCAAGAGCTTTTATTGTAGCCGGGGCAGTATACGCAAATCCTCATTTTGCTCTGTGGCATCTTCCGGAATCAGGAAGACCGGATGATCCTTCTGAAAACGGTTGGTTGTATGGGGTGCGTCAATATGGAATGAGTGTGTTCTTGTATTATCTGACAAATATAAAATCGGTTCCCCGATCTGTTATTTCAGGGGTATATACCACCAATGCCACAGTTACAGCACAGGAATATATATATAATGCTGTGGGAGGCGATACATTACGTTCAATGTTCGCTGACTGGGCAGTGGAAACGGCCGTCGGTTTTGATTATCTGACAGAAGAGCAAACGTTTATAGCAATGGATGAATTGAATTTCTTTGCTGCACCGGAGGAAATAAAAGCTCATTCATTAGTAATCCAGGACACGGATGCAAATGGCACTTTCTGCCCGCCAGTAAAACTGGCCCCAAGGAGCTGGGCCTATAGTTCTTTCTTAATTAATAATACCGGGGCTGCCGATTATACCTTCAAGCTAACGGGAGATAAAAACGGTTCAGAAGGAGCTTCATCCCACTTTGAAGCCCGTATTGCTATCAGAAATTCCGCAGGAGAACTTCGATACATTGATCTTCCTATGACAAGTGCCATAACCGGCGAAGCGTCTGTCTCAGTAAACGCCAATGATGACGAAATCTACGTGGTGGTTTCATCCGTTCCGGAGAATTTTGGTGGAAATCAGCACTTTGGGTATGCGGTGGATATAACCAGGAATTAAAAATGTATGGTCTCTGGTTAGTGCCATGTTCAGGACAATTTTGCGAAGAATATCAAGTGCGGATATGGCTCTTGGTTTGATACCCTTCGCGCTCGGGAAAACAGCCTCCACAAAGACCTTTCCTGTTCATGGTGACAAAAGGAGAATACTTTGATTTCAATCGTCATCCTGAACTTGTTTCAGGATCTTTGTGAGGTCTATCTTTGTAGATACGGGCAAGCAACTAAATCAGCGTCTCTCCATAAGATGCTGAAATAAATTCAGCATGACATTAGTGATGTCAGGGTGACATCAGGAAGACTAGGATGAGTAAATCGGCATTCTTACCCCGAGTTTGCTTCAAACAACTCAGTAAAGATGTCAACCGTTTGTATTGCAGCTAGTTTTGGATCCAGAGCAGTATCTGATACTCCTGATACCACCCTGGAGATGTCATGATCCACTCTGCCAGGCTCACTCCAGGTTGAAACCGGAGCTGCTGTTAGGTAGGCAGAGAAATTGCGATGCCCTGAACCGGGGCGTTCTCCTATAATATGAATAATGCCTTTAGCCTGTGATACACTGGTGCCGGTTTCCCTGGATCCAAACAAAATTTCACCACTTTGGTAGCCAGCACGTACCCTGCCGCTTGTAATCAAAATACGCTCCTTAGATATCTTGAAGCCCGTTTCTGCTAATGATTCTTCAAGCTGATTCAGGAATGGAGTTAAATGGCCCTTATCCATCAAAGATCGTGCATTCAGGCCATCTGAAATGAGGATTTGAACATCAGGAACTTCCTGTTGCCAACTTCCTTTAAGTTTTTCCAGTACCTGCTTTCCTTCAGCACTCAATTTTTCTCCCGATTCAGGATGGTATACATAGTCAACACGGTCAGAAGAACTTGTTTTTATAGATACCTTATTTGGTAGTGCAGCAGTAAATGCGGGAGATAGTTCTGTCCATATACTTACTTTTGCATCTTCATATAAATCACGAACTTTTTTATCCAGTTGTGGAGGTAAGTCCCAAATATTATTGCCATAACCTTGTGTGACAAAAACACCCCGGTCTTCGATCTCTTTTATAGAATTTCTTCCTTCCGCATAAATTTCAGACTGTGACCGCAGATCTCCCTTCGCCTTTTTGTACTGATAATACACCCAAACAGGATCACCAAAATGTTCAGTAGGTTCACCATTTTCATCAATAATATTCAGTTTTTTGAAAAAATCCCACATGGCGTCATTCACCTTATACCCAAACTTTTCTCTCACTTTTACATGATTATTGAATGCCGTGGTGAGGTAACTAAGCATGGGGTCATTCTTAGTGGGAAGGGCCATCAGGTAAGCTGGGTTGGCGGGCATGATCTGATCAATACACCAATCCAGGTCATCGAGGGTTACATCCATATGCAGCGTAGAGCAAATATCGAGGCCAATAGGCAGTCCATGAAGCTTACCCATTACGGTATCTTCAAGGCAGGTGCGAACCAGTTGTTCTTTGGTTTTGAAAACCTCCGGGCCGATAAAACCGGCTACATCATTCAAATGAACCCAAGGGATATCTTGTTCTTTTTTACCTTCAGCCATACTTAGTTTCAATGCCCTGGCAAACCCGTATTTTCTGGATTCATGCAGCACCATATCAAAACCTTCGCCGTGGCCATTGGTGAAATCGGCTCCCTGCCCGGTTTCAAAGTACATCCCATATTTGCCGTTTCTTTGCCCGGCATAATTGAACATCTTCTCGATGGTTACATCAAAAGTCTGATTGGCTTTTACGGTACCCGCAATACTTTGGAACCAGATACCGGTGGTTCCCGGTTGAAAGCTCTCCACTTCTGCCTGGATATCTATATGGGAAAGTACACAGTTCGGGAGAGTATCTTCCAGGTCAAAGGTCACAATCAGATCATGAAGTGCAGCCTCAATGGCAACAACCGATTCAGGTTCACTGGGAACGGGATTGGTACCCAGTACGAGGTCACCCACCGCATACGACCAACCACAGAATACCTGCCATACAATATCGTCCAGGTTATCGGTAGGAGAATTGGGTTGAATACGTGCACTCATGTACCCTTTACTTCCGATATTACTGCCGGGAAGTGGGTTAAACACCTTTTGTCCTACGCTGATCAGTTCTTCATTATCCATAAGCTTAACAAGACAACCAATAATGTCACTCGATAAGCCAGGCATAATTTCTTTGATGTCTGATTCTGTGCTGGTGAGCACAAATGTTTTGAGTTCCCCCATAGTCATCTCATCAATCTGAGCACGAATACCCTGGTCTGTTGAGTATTCGATAAGCTCATAGATGCCATCCTCAAAAACCGGGGTACCCTCCAGGTCCTTTATCTTTGTATTCGAAAGAAGAAGCCGCGCATTATTCCTGGAGGATTCATCCTTAGCAGCTATTCCTAATGTTTCATCTCCTTCTTTAAATGGATTTGCAGATCCAATAATCTGGCGATAGATGGTAATATCCATCGTGCCATTGGTACGCCTGATATATTCAAAGATGTCTTCTCCTTCGTTGAGCCCGTAAATAGTTACGGGAGAAGGTTCGGGATTTACAAAAAGTGAAGAGATGGCCTTTCTTCCAAAAAGAATAGCAGACCCAAACAGTCCCAGATATTTCAGAAAGAACTTTCGACTTAACCTTTTCATAGTGTGCATAGTTGATTAGGCGAATACTAAGCAAAGTAGTTCAAATATATAGAACCAGAATGCAAATCCTTCATGTGAATTCACATAAGTTCCGAAAAATAACCTTTATCACACAACCAGGTTAACTTCTGATACGTTTTGATTTTTGAGGAACTCAGAAGGTGATTTTCCAAATTTTTCTTTGAAAGAGCGACTAAAGTAGGAAAGACTGTTAAAACCGCAGGCATAAGAAATTTCGGATATGGAACCTTGTTGACTAGCTAACATTTCCCGGGCCTTTTCGAGACGAAATTCATTCACGAATTGCTGAGTATTAATCCCGGTTTTTTCTACAATTTTTCTGTAGAACGTAGACCGGCTCATAAACAGTTTTTCCCGAATCATATTCACCGACAGCAAGGGGTTTGAAAATTCACACTCCAATATTTTATTAAGTTTCTTTAGGAACGGATCAGTTTCTTCTTTAACGGCCTGTACTTGTGTATTAGGTATCAGGTCGTTAAGTAATTGTTCCCTGAGCCTTAATCTGCTTGAAATTAAATTGTCAATATTTGCAAGCAATTCTCCCATCTGAAAGGGCTTTGTCATGTACAAATCCGCTCCTTCTTTAATTCGTTTAATGCGTAGCTCTTTGTCACATTTTGCGCTTAAAAAGATAAGAGGAATCGAAGCAGTTGTTGGATTTTGCTTAAGAAGTTTATTTAGTTCTACTCCATCCATTCCCGGCATCATTATGTCTGCAACAATCAAATCCGGCAGGCTATCATTAATCATTTGATGGCCCATTAATCCATTACAGGCTTGCAATACTCTATATTTATGGGGAAGAGAGTGAGAAATGTATTCCCTGATATCACGATTATCATCGATTACAAGAATAGTAGTTTTGTCTTCTGAATCCTCTTCAACTGTTTTTGAAACTCTTTCTGCTTCTTCTTTTCCGGAAAGTTCAGCAAAAGCCTGGATCAACTCCTCGTCTGTTTCAAGAGGAGGAGCTATGTTCAACTCTGTAAACACCAGGTGGCTAAATCCTTTTTTCAGCTTTATGGTAAAAGAGGTCCCAAAGCCTTCTTTCGAGGTTACTTCGATATTTCCATCATGTAAATCAACAATCTCTTTGGCAATACACAGGCCTAGTCCTGAGCCGGAGATTGAGCCCGCGGTTTCCTGACCTGCTTGGAAGTACCGGTCAAATATTTTGTCGAGATCTTGTTCAGGAATTCCCACTCCCGAATCAGTTATTTTAATGGAGTAATAATGGTGGTCTTCAGAAAGATGAACTCTGATTTTACCACCTAAGGGGGTAAACTTAACCGCGTTAGAAAGCAGGTTATTAAGCACTGTTTCCATTTGTTCAGAATCGATAAACACATACCCATGGCTGAGTGCCCCGGAGAACTCAAGGTTGATATCTTTTGAAGCACATATATCCCGAAAGCGATTTACTGCTGTTTTCAAAAAAGAGTAAATAGGGCTTACTTCAGGTTTTAGCTGTACGGCTCCGCTCTCATATTTTGAGATATCAAGAATTTGATTAATCAATTTATGAAGCTGCTTGCTATTGCGAAGCATCATTTCCAGCTGGTGTTTATTTAGGTTGTTTCCTCTGCCAACATAACCTAAAGCATCTTCTAAAGGACCGATAATGAGTGTAAGCGGGGTTCTGAGTTCGTGACTGATATTGGTAAAAAACCTGGATTGAAATTCATTGAGTTGGGCAAGTTTTTTAGCCTGTTTCTCAGTTTTAAGTTTTTCGTGTTCCAGTTCTTTCGTTCGAATTTCAACCTGTTCCTGTAGCCTTCGCTGCCTCTTTATGTGACGTCGGTGCATAATATATTTACAGCAAAAAGCCATTGAAAAAAGAATAAAAGCCAGTAAAACATAGAACCCGCTGGTTTCATGAAAGTAGGGAGGGATCGTGATAATGGCTTGGGCTCCGTCTGTATTCCAGATACCTTCGTTATTGGTACCCTGAACTTTAAATGTGTACGTGCCTGGAGGAAGATTTGTATAATAAGCCGTTCTTCTTTCACCAACCAAATTCCAGGAGTCTTCGTAACCTTCCAGCTTATACTTGTACTGGTTATTTTTCGAATTCAAAAAACTCAGGGATGCATAACTTATCGTCAAATCACGATTTGAAGACGTGAGGGCAATTTCACCAGAATCGGGGTTAAAACTTAACTCCCCAGAATGGATCGTTTCAATTATCACAGGGGGGATGAAATCATTAGTGGATATATCATCCGGGTTGAAACTAACAACACCTTCTTGTGTGGGGAACCAGATACTTCCGTCAAAAGCTTTAAAGCCTGCAGGTTGAACCCCACCATTTCCCTCCCGGTTTAAAAGTCCGTCAGCCTCGTTGTATCCTCTTGTATAAATGTGATCGACTTCGTTGGTATGAAAAGCTTCTAATTCGTTGATATTTGCCCAAAAAACCCCTCGATTTGTATTGAACCAAAACTTGCCATTGTTTTCAATAATGATGTGGATAGAGTTGTCAAATAACCCATCTCTGGTTTGGTAATTTGTAAGGGTATTGAAATCGGGGGCTCCGTTTGATAACTCAATCCGGTCGAGTCCTTTATCTTCATAACCTACCCATAGTATGTAGTTTTCAGTTACAGGATCATAGGTATGATGAATTGCCCTTGGGTAGTCGCTGGTTAGCCCATCGGTTGAGGAATAAACGGTAAATTCGTTATTGTCGAAATGAATAAGACCATTACCACTTGTAGCAAACCAAATATGTCCATTCGGTAATTCCTGGATAAAGCGTACTTTTGCCGGGGGTACTCCAAAAAAAAAAAAAAAATAGATGA
>JAKSCW010000306.1 GCA_022360375.1 Balneolales bacterium | reverse complement strand
TAAAGAGATTGAAGAAGGCATTTACCTTAAAACGAAAGCCACTCAGATAAGTATTTTCCTTTCTCCGCTTGATGTGCATGTAAACAGGAACCCGGTATCCGGATTACTTGAATATGTGAAGTATCATCCAGGTAAGAAGTTAATGGCTTGGGATGAACATGCTTCAGATTTAAATGAACGTGCAGATTTTGGTGTAAAACATCGCTCCGGAACAAAAATATTCTTTAAACAAATTACCGGGTTTTTAGCACGCAGAATTGTCTACCACATACAAGAGGGAGACGACCTGAAGGTTGGTGAACGTTTTGGAATGATGAAATTCGGGAGCAGAATGGATGTAATTGTTCCCGAAAATGTGGAAATTAGGGTTAAAGAAGGTGATCGAACACGAGCAGGGGAATCGATCTTAGCCGAAATAAAGTCATGAAATACCCCATCCAACGACAATACAACAATTTCAGGAAACGGCGTGCAGAAGTTAGAAAGGGTAAACCACCCGTTAACAAACGAATAGCTGTACCGAGTTTTTTCACTCTTATGAATTTGTTTTCGGGCTTCCTGGCTATTATCGCTATTGCAGAGGGCGATCTTTTCCGGGGTGCATGGTTGATTATGGCCGCCGGGTTGTTTGATGTATTTGATGGAATGATGGCTCGATTAGCTAACGCACAAAGTGAATTTGGAATAGAATTGGATTCCCTTAGTGACATGGTTTCGTTTGGAGTGGCACCTGGATTCCTGATTTACAACTTTGCACTGGCGGAATTGGGCACTCTTGGAATTCTTGTAAGTGCACTCCCACCACTTTGCGGGGCAGTTCGCTTAGCCCGGTTTAATGTTAATGCCCGTTTGGAACCCAAAGCTGATAGTTTTACAGGCCTGCCCATACCAAGTATTGCTATCGTGATAGTCGCATTCTTTCTTACATTCAGAGATGATCTCTATCTATTCGATTTTTTTAAAGGAGGGGTAACCAGTGTATTGATTCCACTTGTGGTTATCATCTCTTTTCTGATGGTAAGTACCATCCAGTTCGAGAAAATTCCAAGATTCGATAAAGAATCCATCCAACACCGGAAAGGGACATTTTTTCTTTTCCTGATGTATCTCATCATCATTATTCTCTTTCGCGAATATGGGTTAATGGCAGTGATTGTAATTTATATAGCCAAAGCCGTAATAAAGAGCGGGTATTCTTTTTTCAGTGAAGGTTATTCAGGGGAAGAAAATGAGTTTCAAGATTATAATTAACAGCATTTTATAAATTTCTGTGCAGAAGTTTTAATTCTACTCTTTTTCAGCTATTCTATAGCCTTTTAGTCTAACTACATCTCAATAGAGGTTAATTTTTCAGCAAGGCACAATTCTATGAAGCTTTCGGTATCCAATATTTCAAAAACCTATAAAAATGGGGTAAAAGCCCTGGACAATGTTACGATTGATATTGAAGCGGGTATGTTCGGTCTTCTTGGTCCAAACGGAGCCGGGAAATCAACATTAATGCGAACAGTTGCCACCTTACAAGCACCTGATACTGGTTCTGCTTTTTTTAACGAAATTGATATTCTGAAGCAAAAAACGGAATTAAGAAAACTACTAGGCTACCTGCCACAGAGTTTCGGGGTATACCCAAAAATTAGTGCCGAAGATCTATTGGATTATTTTGCTAAGCTCAAGGGGATTTCAAATAAAGCAGAACGAAATAAAATGGTTATGTCGGCTTTGGAGGTAACCAATTTGTTTGAGGTTCGGAAAAAGCACGTGGCAGGGTATTCAGGGGGAATGAAGCAGCGCTTTGGTATTGCTCAATTACTGTTAAATAACCCGGAATTAATTATAGTTGATGAACCTACAGCCGGATTAGACCCGGCAGAGCGGCATCGCTTTTTGAATGTGCTCAGAGAAATCGGGACGAACCATATTGTAATTTTTTCTACCCATATTGTGGACGATGTAAAAGAACTGTGTACAGATATGGCCATTATGAATGGGGGCAGAATCCTGAGTCATGAAACTCCCAAAGAAGCAACCAAAAATTTAGAAGGGCAAATTTGGACAAAAACAATTGAAAGAGAAGATTTGGAAGAACATGAAGCTGCCCACAACGTGATTTCATCAAATTTTAATGATAACAATACACTGAATATACGGGTACACAATTTCAATAAACCAGATGAGTCTTTTTCCGCTAAAAAACCAGAGTTAGAGGACGTTTATTTCGTTACGCTAAGAAAAGATGAACATGAATTGATCGAGGCTTAGTAATCATGTTTTTGCATATTTATCTGTTCGAGCTTAAGTCGTGGTTCAAGCGGCCACTTTTCTACATTTACAGTGGTATCATGTTTCTGTTGTCGTTATTCACGATGGCAGCAGCAGCAGGTTTTTTTGAAAGTATCACTACTTCCATTAACTCCGTAACCATTGTAAACTCACCAATAGCAATCAATGCGATATTAAATGAATTGAATGTATTCATTTACTTCTTTTTGCCTTCTTTAGTAGGAGGGACTATTTATCGCGACTTTAAATACGAAGTTCATTCCATTACTTTTTCCTATTCCTTCCGGAAGTGGGAGTACTTGTTTGCAAAGTTCCTGAGTGGTATGACCATTACTCTTGCATTAATGCTGATTACCGCACTGGCAATAATGCTTGGCACTATTCTTCCAGGTACCAATCCTGATCTTTTGGGGCCCTTCAGGCTAGATGCGTATCTGCAATCTTTTGGGATGTACATTATTCCAAATTTATTTTTCTATGGAGCCATTGTTTTTGGGGTAGTCACCTTTACAAGGAGTGTGAGCGTAGGCTTTCTAACTGTATTAGCCTTAATCATTATTCAGGGTATGGCGAATACTCTTACCGCCGATTTGGATAACAAAATGCTTTCTGCTCTTATTGATCCATTTGGATTCCAGGCTCTCAATTATTATACCGAATATTGGACCATTTATGAACAGAACGAGAGTAGCCTTCCGCTAGGCGAGGTAATTTGGTATAACAGAGCAATTTGGATAGGAATAGGTGCGCTCATTTTTGGATCTGTATATGCAGCTTTTGGGTTTAATCAGCAACCAATTTCATTCAATTTATTTAGAAGAGGTGGCGCTGAAAGAGTGACCAAGAGAAATTTTGGAAGTATTCTTTCTGTAGAACTACCTAAAGTAAACTTTGATTTTTCTTTTATTCAAAACCTGAAATTGGCCTGGAGTATTTCAGACACAGATTTGAAATACATCATACAAAGCTGGCCATTCATCATCATCTCGATTCTTGGAATACTGATTTCTTTGTTAACTATATCAGTAGGTGGAGAGATTTATGGTACTGATACTTTACCTGTTACATGGCAGATGCTGGAGTTGCCGGGAACGTTTTTTTCCCTGTTCATAAACTTATTAACATTCCTGTACGCCGGAATTCTTCTTCATCGAAGTAGAAATTCAAATATGGATCAGCTAACCCATGTAACAGCAGTTCCGGATTGGGCTCTCCTTTTTTCAAAATTTCTCGCGCTCATAAAAATGCAGGCTCTTTTACTTAGTACCATTCTGGTTGTAGGAATAGGGGTGCAAATCTATAATCAATATTTCAATTTTGAACCTGGTTTATATCTGTTTGAACTCTATGGTATTCGTTTCATTCATGTAGTGATTTGGGGGTTACTGGCTATTTTTATCCATAGCTTATTCAAGAATTACTTCATCGGGTTTTTCATACTTCTTGTTATTTCAATCGGCATCAGTTTCCTGGGGAATGTTGGCATTGAGCAGGATATTTTCAAATATAATCAGGCTCCTCCAACACCTTATTCGGATATGAATGGATATGGGCATTATCTGGGGGCTTACTATACCTATAAATTATACTGGCTACTGCTTGGTGTAGTATTCTACATTCTTTCCGTGGTGTTTTTCAGGAGAGGTTTACCTGATAGTATTTCCATAAGATTTAGTGACGCCAAAGCAAGATTTAATCCTGTTATGACTTCTGTATTAGTGACTTGCCTGCTTGGCTTTATTTCGTTGGGTAGCTTAATATGGTATGTGGATAACGTCAAATATGAACGATTTTCCTCAAAAGAAAGAGAAGCTGAATTGGCCCAATGGGAAATCAATTACGGAAAATATAGAAATATCCCTCAACCCAGGATAGTTAGTACGCGAATTGATTTGGATTTATTCCCAGAGACCAGGGATTTTAAAGCTACCGGTACGTACATCCTGAAGAACAAAACCTCAGTAGCAATTGACAGCATCCATATCGACCATGGAGGATACGAATATGCATTCTCTTTCGAAGCTCCATCCGAATTGGTAATGGAAGATGATAGTATGAATTACGATATCTTCCGGCTTGGTGCTCCATTGGCACCGGGTGATTCTGTTGTGTTTAATTTTGAGGTTTATAACAAACCCAATGAATTGCTTAGAAATAATTCCCCCATTCTTGCTAATGGTACATTTATTAATAATAGCATTTTCCCAAGGATAGGCTATAATGATGCCAGCGAACTTACGGGTAATGAATCAAGGGAAAAAT
>JAKSCW010000316.1 GCA_022360375.1 Balneolales bacterium | reverse complement strand
TCCTTGATAACCTTACCGTCCTTATCATAGGCGATATACTGGTTACGGTCTATCATAATGGTACCATTGGTCCCATGTATTGTAGCGCCTCTTCCACGGTCGTAATGTTTGAGGCCGTTACAACTCCTGCCTTCCCAGGTAATCATTTTGCCATCCTCATATTCAAAGTTGGCAACCTGCGTGTCATAAAATTCCCAGTCATCCTGAAAATGAAATCGCCCGCCTGAAGAGGTTGCTTTGTTCGGTAAATCAACTCCCAGAGCCCATCTGCAAATATCAATTTCGTGAGTTCCATTATTGTGAATTTCTCCCGTTCCCCAGGTTTTGAACCAATGCCAATTATAGGGATGCACATTATCACGATACTCCTCACGGGGTGCAGGACCTTGAAACAAATCCCAATCCAGCGAATCGGGCACCGGCACTACATTACCTATGCCAATACTACCTCTCTGATTCGAATACCATGCTTTTCCATAATAAGCATTACCGATTATTCCTTCTTGTATTTCCTGAATGGCCTTGGCTGAGGTAATGGAAGAACGCTGCTGGTTACCCATCTGGCATAGCTTTCCATATTTCTTTTGAGCCGCAACTAACAAATCATTTTCATATGGATTATGACTGCATGGCTTTTCTATAAATACATGTTTGCCTGCTTCCATAGCCATAATAGCCATGGGGGCATGCCAATGTTCAGGCGTTGCAATGGTAATCACATCTATATCCGGGTTTTCAATCAATCTTCTGAAATCTTTTTCCACTTCCGGTACATATCCGAGGGTTTCCTGATGCCACGCTTTATGTTCATTAATGATCACGTCATCTACATCACAAAACCACGTTACTCTTGCATTTTCCAGGTATTTAGTTGCCTCGGCATGAGCTTTTCCACGACTCCGAACACCTACTACAGCGAAATTCAGCATCTCATTTGGAGAACCCTTCAGGATAGCTGGAAAACCTAACGCTACTGTTCCGCTAACACCACCAATCACACTTTTCTTAATAAAAGTTTTTCGATCCATATTCTTTCACCTTTCCTTAAGGGTTTAACCTTTTTATAAAAATATTCCGAAAATGAACTTCATTTCCATGATCCTGAAGCAGGATGTTACCCTCCGTCCAGGTTCCAAATCCAGGCCATACGTCATATTTACTTTCATCCACTAATTGCTGGAACTCTGGCGTATTTCTTTCATACTCCAGCACTTTTCTTCCGTTTAACCAGTGCTCAACATGGTTTCCATCTGAAATAACCCGGGCGTGATTCCATTCACCAATTGGATTCATCTGTTTATTTTCGGCTTGTATCAGATCATACAACGAAGCAACGGTTCGGCTTCCGGGTTGTGCTCCCAATTGAGCATCGGGGTGTCGTTCATCATCCAGAATTTGATATTCCAGCCCTATTGAAGACCCTTCTCCTTTATTCAAATCGGCATCCACAAAATATTTGATCCCTGAATTCGCACCTTCTGTAATTTTGAAATCTACCCAAAGCTCGAAATCACTAAACAATTCTCTAGTCACGATGTCGCCGGCATCGGCCGATTCCGATCCACCTGATTCATGAATCTTTATCACACCCTTATGATAATCCCAACCGGCACCTTCTTCCGATTCAGGAAATGCATCCATTCTCGCTCCCCTCCATTTGTCCATAGAAGTACCGTCATAAAGTAATTCCCAACCCCAATCTGCCTGGCTGTGGGTAAGGGTGTTGTAATTATCTTTGGCTGGAATTGAAGTTTTGGTAGCATATTTCCGAGGATTCTCCGTAATGATCCGAATGTTCCTCCATCTGATTTCAATTCCCGCTTCATCTGTACTACCAATACTGTGAACTTGTAAGCCAATAAAACCTTCTTTGGTTCGATCATCTACTAAATGAGAAGCCGGTATCCCATTCACCCAGGTCTTAATCGTATCACCAATTGCTTCTACTCTGAATCTGTTCCATTCTAAATGATTGTAGGCGGTTTGTGCTTCGGGCATATCCCGCAAAGGAAAAAGCCAGCCGCGCCGGGCTTCATCATAAATTCCACCTGTCCAGGCCCGCTCAGTCGGATCAATTTCAACCTGGTAACCGTGTACCCTTCCATCTTGAAACTCCGGAAAACTATTGCTTCGAATTTGAACTCCTGAGTTGGTTACATCAGAAAGTTTTACTTCATACTCCAGGATAAAATCTGAAAACACCTGGTTTGTAGTTAGAAAGGTATTGGGGGTGTTCAGGACGGTTGTACCAACAATGGCTCCATCTTCTACTTGGTAAGTAGCATTACCTCCAAGTGATGTCCAGCCATCCAAAGTCGCTCCATCAAATAAAAGTTGCCATTCTTTTTCACTAGTACACCCAACAGACAAAACAATTAAAAATAACAGGAGACTCGACTTTTTAACTTGCATATGAGAATGGTTTTAGAGTTGATTTCGAAATGTATAGAAACCTGTTTAAAGCACAAAATTGAGAATTTTTCTCTAGAGTTTTAATGAACTTAATAAAACTTCAAAATCATCAAACGCTAAATCCGGAAGCTTTGCCTGTTCAGGTTCGGGATTGGATGTGAACCAGGCAACCATCCAATTTGCAGCCTTCCCTCCCTGAACATCGGAGGTGTAGGAATCACCAACATAAAGTATTTTCTCTCGCTTCACATCTGCCAGCTTAGTGGCGTAGTCAAATATTTTGGGATGGGGTTTCATCACCCCCACCTCTTCGGAAATGACAATCTGTCGCGTAGTTTCCTTAAACCCAAATTGGTTAATCTTCATCCATTGGGTTTCCGCAAAACCATTTGTGATAATTCCAACCGGAAATTTATCCGCAATATTTTCATAGACTTGCCTTGCTCCTTTTACCCATTCCCAATGGTTTCGGTAATAATTCATATATACCTTACCTGCTTCAACATACAGGTCCGGGTTTATACCCAATTCAATGAAAGTTTCCTCAAATCTGCGACGATGCAGAATATGCCGGTCAATTTCTCCCCTGCCGTATTCTTCCCATAACCCCTTGTTGATATGATGATAGGTATCGATCAATTTTGCCAGGGGAATTTCCTCAAAATCAACAAAGTGCTGATGTACATCGGCCAGGCCATTTTGTTCTGCCTTTTTGTGATCGAGAAGGGTATCATCTAAGTCAAAATAAACGAATTCGGGGTATAGATCAGACAATGGAATAATTTTTGATAGGTTGGGAAAAAAATGAACCAAAACACTTTTGGCTCGTACAGTGCGGGCGAAAGTTAATCAAACCAACTAAACTATCATGAAAGGAAAATTTTTAATTGTACTTGTTGTACTTGGGCTTTTGGCATTTTATGGTATCAGCATAAACAATGGGCTGGTGGAGAGAGAAGAAGGAGTCGAAAGCGCATGGGCGCAAGTTGAAAACCAATATCAACGCCGTGCAGATTTAATTCCTAACCTTGTAAACACAGTGCGTGGTGCTGCAGATTTTGAACAGGAAACCCTAACCCAGGTAATCGAAGCCAGAAGCCAGGCAACTTCCATTAATATAAGTGCCGAAGATTTGAATGATCCGGCAAAAATTCAGCAATTTCAGGCAGCGCAACAGCAACTAAGCGGGGCATTAAGTCGACTATTGGTCACAGTAGAACGCTATCCTGAACTTCAGGCTAATGCCAATTTCCGTGATCTTCAGGCCCAGCTTGAAGGAACTGAAAACAGAATTTCGACCGAACGAATGCGGTTCAATAATACAGCACAAAGCTACAACACGGCCATTAGAAAATTCCCAACCAGTATTTTTGCCGGTATCGGTGGATTTGAACGAAAAGCATACTTCGAAGCTGAGGATGGTGCAGAACAGGCCCCGGTAGTAGATTTCGAAAACTAATCATGGCTCGATTTCTAACTAAAGAACAAGAAAAAACTGTAATCGCAGCAATCAAAGAAGCCGAAACGAATACTTCGGGAGAAGTTCGTGTGCATATAGAAGGTCGCTGCAAAAAGGAT
Organism: Balneolales bacterium; assembly: GCA_022360375.1. GTDB lineage: Bacteria > Bacteroidota > Rhodothermia > Balneolales > Balneolaceae > HXMU1420-13. Next base: position 3,251 of record JAKSCW010000316.1, on the reverse strand, counting down.
AACCCAATTGATCGTGCTATCGAGGTTTTTGCTGAACTTAAAATGCATGAAACCGAACTCAGGAACGGGGTTATCATTTACATCGCCACCAAAGACCATAAACTGGCTATTTGGGGCGACAAGGGCATCCACGAAAAAGTGGGACAAGACTTCTGGGAAGAAGAAGTTGAGTTAATGAAAAAGTACTTCCAGGCTGATGACTACGAAAGTGGTATTCGCGATGCAGTTTTGTTAGTTGGAGAAAAACTGAAAGAACACTTCCCTTATCAAACCGATGATATAAATGAACTGGATGATGAAATCAGCTATGGAGACAACAATGCGTAGAATTCTCCTATTTGTTTTAGTCACCCTTACTTCTGTTCCTGTATCCGGACAGAATTTTGATTTTCTACCCTCCTCCCCACGTGGTATGGTGAACGACTATGTGGGCATGCTTTCTTCCGGAGAAGTAAGTGCGCTGGAGTCTAAGTTACAAACCTACCGGGATACAACTTCGAATGTTATTTCTATTGCAATTATTGAAAGTCTTCAGGGAAACGCTATTGAAGATGTTTCCATAACACTCGCTGAATCATGGAGAATGTGGGAAGGTGAACGTCAAAATGGTGTTTTAATTCTAATCGCTGAAAGTGACCGCCAGTTACGAATAGAAGTGGGTTATGGTTTAGAGGGAGCTATTCCTGACGTAATGGCTAACCGGGTAGTAGAAGACATTTTGGTTCCGAACATGCGAAATGGAACTGTATATGCCGGACTTGATCGTGCGACTGATGCTATTATCCAAATGGCTGCAGGTGAATACGAAGGAACCGGAATTCGCTATGGAAATTCTGATTCCGATGGCGGTATTCCATTAGATGTATTCATTATCATTGCTGTGATTTTGTTTTTTATCATTACTCGCGGAGGCCGTGGCGGGCGAAGACGCAGAACCTTTGGACCTGATGACGTTATCGAGGCCTTATTCTGGAGCCAGATTTTTGGTGGCGGTAGAAACCGTGGCGGTGGCTTCGGTGGAGGAGGCAGCTTCGGTGGCGGCGGAGGTGGTAGCTTCGGCGGATTTAGCGGTGGTGGTGGATTTGGTTTCGGTGGTGGAGGCGCCAGCGGAAGTTGGTAAAGCAGCTTATTGGAATTGAAAATCCGGAATTATGAATTATTGAGCTTTACCATTCAAAATTCTTGGTTCCCGAATTCAAAATTGCAATGCTTGTTCCAAATCGGCAATGATATCCTGTGCATCTTCAATGCCTACGGCTAGCCGAACCAAGCCATCTGTAATCCCGGATTTTAGCCGAAGTTCCGGATCCATTACCGAGTGTGTCATAGAAGCAGGGTGCTGTATTAATGTGTCTACATTCCCGAGACTAACCGCCAGCGTACAGAGTTTCACTCCGTTCATCAGTTTCTTTCCAGCTTCAAATCCACCTGATAAATCGAAAGTAATTACCCCCCCGTAACCGTTTCGCATTATACTTTCAGCTAAATGATGCTGTGGATGTGATTCCAATCCCGGATACCAAACTTGTTTCACTTTTGGGTGTGATTCCAAATATCGAGCCACTTTCATACCATTTTCTGCATGCTTCTCCATCCGAATCGACAACGTTTTGATTCCTTGAATCAATAACCATGCGTCCATAGGGCCGGCCACTCCACCCAGGTTTTTTCTGAATGTGTGAAGATGAGCGGTCTCTGAAAGTTCTTTTTTCAACACCAAAGCTCCCCCAATCACCATACCGTGCCCACCCAGGTATTTTGTGGTGGAATGTGCAATGATATCCGCTCCGAGAACTAATGGTTGAAAATGATACGGTGTGGCGAAGGTGTTATCTACCATAACTAACGCTCCATGTTCATGTGCTAATTCTGAAATAGCCTCGATATCACACACGCTCATGGTTGGATTCGCAATACTTTCCAAATACACCAATTTGGTTGTTGGGTTTTTCTTCAATTCCATTTCCAACATAAAGAGATCACACATGTCGATGAAGGAAGTAGTGATTCCCATTGCAGGAGCTTGCTCAAATAAGAATTGACTGGTGCAGCCGTACAGCGCATCTTGAGCAATGATATGCCCCTGACCTCCAAAACTGATCAGTGACGTTGAAATAGCTCCCATTCCACTTCCAAAAACCACCCCTTCAAATTCATTCGCATCAGGCATTCCAAAAGTTTCCAATTCACAAATAGCATGTTCCAGTTGTTCTACCGTCGGGTTTCCAAGGCGAGAATAAATATGAACCGATCCTTCCCCGGCAAAAGCCTTTGCCCCTTCATCAACATCTTCAAATACGAAAGTTGAGGTTTGATAAATAGGCGCTACATGGGAACCAAATTGATCTTTCTTTTTGAAACCGGCATGCACGACAGCGGAATCGAAGCTCAGAGATTTTTCTTCAATCTTGATCATGGTATCGGGATATTTGATTGTTCTTTGATCGTGCTTAACACTATCGTGGTGTGAAGCCGCTGAACATCGGGTAATGTGGCAAGTTTAGCACGAAGCAAGTTTTGGTAGTCATCCACATCCCTGGCCACCAGATGCAACATGAAATCCCCTTCTCCAGTAATGTTGTAACAACCCAGGATTTCGGGAATCGCTTTTACTGCTTCAGTAAATTCATCCATTAAACTAAGCTGATGTACATGTAACGTGATGTTCACAAATACATTCAGGTTTTTGTTAATCGCCCTTCGATTTATCCTCGCCGAATACCCTTCAATTACACCTTCCCTCTCCAATCGTCGTACCCGCTCTAGTGTTGGGGTGGTAGTTAGATTGATTCTTTCCGCCAGTTCTTTGTTAGAAAGTCGCCCTTCTTGTTGAAGAATTTCCAGGATTTTTAAATCGATTTCGTCCAGCTTTATTGATTCCATAGAGTCATTTATTACTTTGATAATATTCTAATCTAAAGAATAAATAAGGTGTATATTCATAGTATCCAAAAATTATTGGAACTATAATCTGTAATTTCATATTAATCAGAATAAAATTCTTCGATACAAAAAAGCCCCGAGACAGTTACATCTCAGGGCTTTAACCTTACTTTTGCCAATAAAAACTCAGTTCAGGCAGTTTCAGCTATTTTTGAAGAAGACTTCCCCTTCTTCTTTCCAAAACCCTGGGGCGTTAAATGCATGTATTCATCCAAATCAAATTCATCTACCTGGATGGCATCGTAGCGCGCCTCTTCTGCTCTGCGCGCTAATTCTGCTTCTTCTTTGGTGATTACTGCTTTCTCCAG
>JAKSCW010000111.1 GCA_022360375.1 Balneolales bacterium | reverse complement strand
TTCCGCAAGAGTTGTTTGTCATTCTATTCCCAGTTCTAAACTTCACCACACAGTCTCTTTGTTCTCCAGTTTCAACAATTCTACCTTTAGTTAACAATGGAGTTGTTGTTCCCGAAGAAAAACTACCTAATGGTGTTTGAGGAAGAAATTGATTACTGGTTCGAAGACCAGGAGAGAGGACTAAGATTTTTGGGATACGGAGAAGCAAGCTTTGACGACAGAGTCTTTGAAAGCAAAAAATATTATAGTCATCATTTATTCGGATCAGGAACGTATACATTTATAAAAGATATTGGTTTATATGAATTTATAACAGCAGGAATGTTTGGTGACTTTACAGAAGTATATAAACTAAAAGGTGCTGTGATTGATGGTGTTGTTTATGGTGATACCACAAAAACCTTAAACTAACAATGAAAACACTCCTCACAGGCTCATCACGTGGAATAGGTAAAGCAATTCGTGATTCTTTTCTCGAACATAGTTATTCCGTTATTGGAACATCCCGCTCTCCAATTAACGATCACACGAATAGCCATTATCAACATATGGTATGCGACCTGGCAAAGCCTGATAATGTTCAAAAACTCCGGGAAGTATTTGAGTCCGAACCCATCCCTGAAGTGCTCATCAATAACGCGGCGATGTTTTATGAAGCGGATTTTGGAATTTCAGACGAAGAGTGGCTGGAGAATTGGGATACAATCATGCAGGTGAATCTGCGGTCAGCCGCGTTGCTGTGCAAATGGGCTGTGAACGCGTGGATCGCTCGCGGAATAGAAGGCAGGATTATCAATATTGCGAGCAGGGCAGGTCAACGGGGAGATACCCAGGAATATGCATCCTACGCGGCTAGCAAAGGAGGGATGATTGCCCTGACCAAAAGTATTGCCCGTAGTTATGGCAAACAAGGAATTACGGCGTATTCCATTGCCCCGGGATTTGTTGATACAGATATGGCCCGGGGATCCATAGAAGTATATGGAGAAGAATATCTCACCCAGGGCTTATTCCTCGATTCTATCGCTCCACCTGGCGACATCGCCAACCTGGTGCTGTTCCTGGCCGAAGGCAGGTTAAAACATGCCACCGGCCAGACTTTTCATGTAAACAGCGGTTCATACCTTCCTTAACGGGTTACTTCCAGGTACAGCGTATCGCTGCTGAAGGAAGTAAAAATGCCCAATCCATTCTCGATATTTGATAACGGCTCCGTAAGGTTCCGGGAATCCTCTTCAGAGCTTTCATACAAATCCACGTATTCCTGGTTCACACTATAGATGATTATCCGGTGTGTTCCATACTGGGAGATTTGGAAGGGATTAATGTTATACACATCCAAATTTGTAGGAGGGGTGATAATCTCAAATTCGCCTATGTCGAAGAGTTCATTAATGTCACTGGGATTGCTTTCGATGTTTTCAGCTACAATGTAGAAGTAGCGTTCACCACCGGGGTTGTTCCAATACACTTCAATCGGGTCAAAATCATCCGGGTTTCTGTCAGCCAGGTCTTCAAAATCATCAATGGGTTCTATGCTGATGGTCTCATAATTCATTGAAACCCCTTCTGGTTTAACGGGTACTGTAGTGTATGCTATTGTGGTTTTGCCAAAATAATCAATGCTGATACTGTACGTTTCTCCCTGGGTAATTTCCAAATCAGTTCCTTCGTAGTAATAGAACCCTTCTTCCTCATCCACGGTGGTGTGGGTAAGTTGAAAAGACTCATCGTTCCAGTGCAGGTATACTTCTGCATCACTGATTCGGTAATCCTCCCCATCCTCGGGGATGATGGGGATCAGCTGGCTTACCTCGAAAAGAGTTACCGGTTGATTTTCATGCAAATAGGCTTCCACTACAATGGTATCAGAAGTTTCGAAATCAAATTCATTACTTTCACATGAGGCTGCCACAAAAAGTATTATAAATAGAAACAATCGGTTCATTCGGGACTCCTAAAAATTGATGGTGAAAAAGAGGTTAGGGGTAATTCCAATCGTGTTTACATCGGTGGTGATGAAGTCACCGTCAATGATTTCAAATGTTTTATACCACACATTAGAACGATTGTAAAGGTTGAAGATGGAAAAACCGACATCCGCATTAGTGTATTCATCAAAAGGAATATTAAGTACAGCGGACAGGTCCAGGCGGTGGTAATCAGGAAGACGATAGGCATTCTTTTCTCCAACTGCGATGTAAGAAACCGAGGTGCCATCCAGGTACGTAATTTCATACCCTCCTGTGGGGCTTGTATAGGGTTTTCCTGTAGCATATACCCAGGTTCCCGAAAGAGTTAAACGTCCTAAGCGCAAACTATTTACAAGCTTTAGTTCATGCGTTTGATCATGCAAAGCAGGAAAAGGTTCCTCAGATAGTTCCTCAAATTCATGAATCACCTCACTGATGGTATACCCAATCCAGCCGGTGTATTTTCCAAACTTTTTTTGAGCGAGAAATTCAATCCCCTGCGAATATCCGTCACCTTCATAAAAAACTTCGTCCAGGTTCGTGGTTTGATCTCTGAACGTTCCTTCCGTGGTAAAGCGCAAAGTATATTCCGAAAGTCCGCGCAGATCTTTGTAGAATGCTTCCACATCGAAAAGGAAGCCGGTTGTTTCGTAGGATGCCCCTAATATGTAATGGGTAGATGAACTCGTGGTGTTTACGTCATTGTCCGCTAATAACCAGAAATCACGACTTCCCTGGGATACATCTTCACGGACTACACGTGTGACGAATTGGTTATAAAGTCCCCAGGCTCCTTTTACTTTGAATTGATCATTAAACGAATAAGTTGCCGAAAAACGTGGCTCGGGGTAAAATTGCTCCGTGTTGCTGTAATGAGCCAAACGCAAGCCATAATTCACCATCAGGTTTCCAGGGGTCCACGAATTTTGCAGGTATAAAGCTGAAGTCAGCCCGGTATCGTCGCGATCGAGTAACAATGTGGTGTCGTTACTGATATTATTATACTCCACATCATTATAGGTGAAT
>JAKSCW010000547.1 GCA_022360375.1 Balneolales bacterium | reverse complement strand
TCGTCGGGCTGCGGCCGCAAAATCGCTGCGCACGCGGCGCATCACGACGGCGAGTGAGGACATCGCAACGACGTTAGTGCCGCGCCTCACCCCGCGTCGCGGAATCCTGCTACGTCACATGCCGCTCGAAGGCGGCGAGCACCGCGCGCAGCGAGGCGGTGGTGATGTTCGGGTCGGTGCCGATGCCCCAGCGCACGATGCCACCGTCGGACACCGTCTCGACGTAGGCAACCGCTTGCGCATCGGCGCCTTGGCCGATCGCGTGCTCGGCGTAGTCGAGCACGTCGAAGTGATGGTCGACATGGTGCCCGAACGCGTCGGCGAGCGCGGCGACGAACGCCTCGACCGGTCCGTCGCCCTCGGCGCGGATCGAGTGCGTCTCGCCGTCGACCTCGAGCTGTGCCTGGACCGTCGTGCGACCTTCGCCGGACTCGTCGGTGCGGGTGTACAGCTCGTGGCTGTGGAGCCGGAATCGGGGTTCTTCGGGCATGTACTCGCTGCGGAACGCGTCCCACATCACGACCGGCGTGATCTCCGTGCCCGAGTCTTCGGTGATGTGCTGGATCGTCTGCGAGAACTCGATCTGGAACCGGCGCGGCAGGTCGAATCCGTGCTCGGTCTTCATCACGTACGCGACGCCGCCCTTGCCGGACTGGCTGTTGACGCGGATCACCGCTTCGTAGCTGCGGCCGACGTGTGCCGGGTCGATCGGCAGGTACGGCACGCCCCATGCGTCGTACTTGCCGTCGTCGTCGCGGCGCCTTTCGAGGGCTTCGAAGCCCTTCTTGATCGCGTCCTGGTGGCTGCCGGAGAACGCGGTGTAGACGAGGTCGCCGACGTAGGGATGGCGCGGCCCGACCGGCAGCCGGTTGCAGTACTCCGTGACCCGCCGCAGCCGGTCGATGTCGGTGACGTCCAGCTCGGGGTCGACGCCGTTCATGAACAGGTTCATCGCCAGGTTGACGACGTCGACGTTGCCGGTCCGCTCGCCGTTGCCGAACAGGGTTCCCTCGACGCGGTCGGCGCCCGCCATCAGTGCGAGCTCGGCGGCCGCGACCGCGCAGCCGCGGTCGTTGTGCGGGTGGACGCTGAGCACGATCGCGTCCCGATCGCGCACGTGGCGGCCGAAC
>JAKSCW010000390.1 GCA_022360375.1 Balneolales bacterium | reverse complement strand
TTTTGTCATTTCGAAGGATCCCGAAAACATTCGGGAGACTGAGAAATCTAAACGTTGCCATTAAACCCAATCCCTGGATTTCTCCCTCCGGTCGAAATGACAAACTTCATATGCGATGGTGATTTAAGTAAATCGTATTCCTATGTTACTTTCATACAACCGGTGATATGTAGCTGGTAAAAACTTAAATTTTTTAAAAACTCAACTCGGAAAAAAACCAGCGTAAAGCATTATCTCCTAAATCTACTTTTATAGCCAATGAACTATCAAACCTTTCAGCCCCATCCGGATTTAGAAGCCCTTGTTAAGTTTTATTGGACGCTGGAGGTGCCTTATGATCCCGACAACCAAAAGCAGAAAATTATTCCTGATGGCTGTATTGAAATGACCTTCAATCTTGCGGATAATATCAAACGATATGTGTCCGATACCGAATATATCCTGCATCCCTGTGCCATGGTAATGGGGCAAAGAACAAAATCATACTACATTGAACCGCTCGGGCATGTCAACTCATTTGCAATCTGCTTCTATCCGTACGGCTTTGCGAACTTTGTAAACACCCCACTCAAGGATTTTGCGGATATCGAAATTCCCGTCGCTACCCTGTTTGGAGAAATTCCTGCTGAAGATTTGGAACAGGAAATAGTTCAGGCAGTAGATACCAGGCAAAGAATAGAAATTATCGAACGCTTTCTTCTGAACAAACTACGCGAACAGTCAACGGTTGATCACATTGTCAGGTCAACCATAGATACCCTTGTTTCCACAAAGGGAAGTTCCTCTATAAGCACCATCCTAAAAAAAGATGTATCCAAAAGAAGGCAACTCGAAAGAAAGTTTGTAAAACAAATAGGGATCAGCCCCAAGCAGCTTGGTAAAGTCATCCGGTTACAAAGTGCCCTTAAAATGATGCTGAATGAAGAAGGAGAAAACCTGACGAACATCGCTTATGAAAGTGAATACTTCGACCAGGCGCATTTCATCAAAGACTTCAAAGAGTTTACCGGCATAAGCCCGAGGGAGTTTTTAGGGAATGAACACATGGCCCTCTCCACCCTGTTCTACAAATGAACTAAGCCTGTCGCATTTTTACAATTTAGCTTTTCATCCACGGCTTAGTTTTGGGCGTAACCTTAGTTAAGTATATGAAGCAATTCATCTTTGGCCTTTCTGCGGCCATAATTACACTGGGCTTTACGGCCCATTCCAATAAACATAATCCAGAGCCGGAAAGGTCTGCGGCTCGTTCACCCTTAAATCAAAGTACAAACAACATGAACAGCTATGTCGCTATTTTTGAAATTCCTGCAACCGATATTTCCAGAGCCATCAAATTTTATGAGTCCATTTTGGATATTGGTATTGAGAAAATGGAGATCCCCGGAATGGAAATGGGCATACTCCCTTATGAAAACCAGGTAGTTACCGGAATTATCATAAAAGGAGAAGGGTACCAGCCTTCGGCCGATGGCATTGCCATTTACCTTAATGCCGGAGACGACCTCCAGGTTGTTCTGGATAAGGTCGAAAAAAACGGAGGAAGCATCCTTGTTCCCAAAACTGCTCACGCTGATGAAAGCGGCTTCTTCGCCTTATTCCTCGATTCAGAAGGCAACAGGTTAGGTTTAAATTCTCCGAACTAACTTGTCATTTCGGAGGAACGGAGCGACTGAGAAATCTAAAAATTATCCTCTGCACTGATTTTTAGATTTCTCCCTCCGGTTCAAATAACAATATTGGTATCACCAAAACTTTTACTTACCCTACAAAACCCAACTAATTCCTCAAACTCCCGTGTACTACTCCGTTTGGTTTCAGTGAATGTTTTGTTGAATGAAAATTTATTTGATCCCTGGTCAGGGTGCTGATTATAGATTATTTGGTAAACTATCCTTAGATCCTTCATTGGTAGTTCGAAATATAGATTTTGAACTCCCGGAGAAAGGTTCTTCAATGAATGAATACGCCCATCAGCTTTCAAATCAAATTGATTCTACAGAGCCCTTTATTTTAGTTGGTGTATCCCTCGGGGGTATGATCGCAACCGAAATGAATGAGCTCTTAAATCCCATAAAAACTATCGTTGTTTCAAGTGCCAAGTCAAGAAATGAGCTACCCAGGCTTTATACCATTCAAAGTAAATTATTCCTGTACAAGATAATACCCGGTTGGGTTTCCAAGTTAGGAGCTCAATTCCTCCAACCTATTTTTGAGCCAGTTGGAACCAGTGACAAGCCCGTTTTTAAAGAAATGCTTGGAGACAAAAATCCGGTATTCTTAAAGAGAACCATTGAAATGATAGTAAATTGGGATCGCACCTCTTATGACTCATCCATAATATCGATTCACGGGGATAAGGATAATACCATCCCAATCAGCAATGTGAATGTTGACCATATAGTAAAAAAAGGTTCTCACTTAATGATTTATACCAGAGCTGTTGAACTGAGCGGCATACTAAACAGTATCCTCAATACCAGTATCGGCCATAAAGTACCTGAGACATGAAAATACTAACCAAAGGTACCTATTATGGATCTATGAATGCCGAACAGGAAATAAACGGCATCTTATTTTCGGAATACGATTACCTGGCCGAGCGAACCGACTGGCACTTCCATGAAAATCCCTATTTCATGTATGTTTTACAGGGCCGGTTATACGATGTGAATAGCCAACGGAAAACCACCTGTCCTCCGGGAAGCTTTCTTCTTCATAATTGGCAGGAGCCTCATTTTAACTCCAAAGAATCTGCCCATGCCCGGGGATTCCATATTGAATTCGAAAAGAACTGGTTTGAAAAGAATAACATCGACATCAGCCTTTGGGAAGGAAGCACACTCATCAAAAACCCGAGACTTCATCATATACTGGCAAAGCTTTTTGCAGAATTCAGGTGCGCCGATATGTATTCTGAAATATCCTGCGAACTGTTAGTTTCCGAATTATGTGAGAACATAGAAAAGGAAAAGCTCTACCGGTTTGAAAAGAACCCGCCCTGGCTGGCTTCCCTTATAGAGATCATTCATCAAACAAATGGACCCTTCAATTTAAAATCTCTTTCCGAACAACTGGGGATACATCCCGGGCATTTATCCAGGTCCATTCCCATGTATTTTTCTACTACGTTAGGGGATTATATACGGCAGGTGAGAATAAAAAGAGCCGTGGACTTCATGTTATCCTCTGATAAATCATTGTTTGATATTTCTTACGAATGTGGCTTTTCTGATCAAAGCCATTTTTCCCGGACCTTTAAACGATACCTGGGCATTACTCCCAAAGAGTTTCGCAAAAAATGTGGCTGATGTTAATTTCATTCTATTTTGGATGGTGATTTCGCAATAGCTTTGCACTTTAATCATTAACAGAGCGGCTATATGAGAAACTTCGCAATCATCCTGCTACTAAGTAACATCCCCTTTTCCACCTCATGTGCACAAAACACACCCGATACCATGTCCGATATTGTTGAACACAACGGGATAACCTCGCCCCTGCACCAGGAAAATGTAGGAAGCATCAAATTTACATCCGGCATATTCCCTCAAAAAGAATACGGGGAAGGTGATTTTCTTTCTTCTTTTGAAATAGAAGACAGCAGCAACCTGAATTTCATTGCCTTTTTCGATAACTCCCTGACCAATTACCTTCATCAACTGGCACCCGATTTATCGATCGGGGAGCTTCATAAAAATGGAAATTATCAGTTTTCGTTTTACCTGGATGCGGAGTTAATGTATACCGAAAACCTGAATCAAGGCGCCGGTCTTCCATCTCAAAAAAACGAGGAAACTATTCTGCACAGACCGTTACTCAGCAGCATCGGAGTCGATTCCTGGGGCCGGTTTTTATGGATGCGTTTCTTCTACAGAAGCGGAGCAAACTTTGAACTATGGGATGGGGCTCATCAACTGAAAATTGAGATTCGTCCTTATTTGGAACTGGATGAAATACTCATTGGCGATGTGATTGCTGAGGGTAAAATCAACATTCAATTGGATGAACCTGTTGTTTCGGAAGAACAAATCGCCATTCAGCCGGTGCAAGCAAATAGTGGTTGGGAAGTGTCCGGAGAACGATTTAATGAGGAAAAGATCCTCGAGATGAACAAACTTATTGCTCAAAACAGAATCCAGGATCTGACCAGTATTGTCGTAATCAAAGGGGGAAAATTGTTGATCGAACAGTATTTCAATAGTGCGGACCGGACCACCTTACACAATACCCGATCCGTAGGAAAATCGTTTGCATCAACCGTTACAGGAATCGCTCTTGAGGATGGATACTTAACCGGTACTAACCAAACCATTGATGAATTTTACGATCTCAAAAGGTTTCAGAATTATTCTGAAAGAAAGGGGACGGTCACGTTAAAAAGCCTCCTCACCATGAGCTCCGGGTTTCTCGGTAATGACAGCGATTATGACTCTCCCGGTAATGAGGAAAACATGTATCCCACCAGTGACTGGGTAAAATTTGCACTGGATCTTCCTATGGATGAGAATAAGCAGGTTGAAGAAACCTGGGAGTACTTCACTGCTGGTACCGTTCTTTTGGGCGATATCTTGCACCAGGCCGTTCCGGGTGGACTTGAAAAATATGCGGATGAAAAGCTATTCCGCCCATTGGGCATTACAAATTACCAGTGGCAATATACTCCTCAAAAAGTTGCTAACACTGCGGGAGGTCTACAATTAACTTCACTGGATTATGCAAAATTCGGTCAGCTTTATCTGAATGGCGGAACCTGGAACGGTCAACAGGTTTTATCGGAAGAATGGGTGAATCGATCTTTTACTAATTACTTCAAAGATACTCCCGATCAAACCGCCTACGGTTTTCTATTTTGGAATCAGATGTTTTCGGTAAATGGGGACTCATATGAGGCCTATCTCAGCAATGGAAATGGGGGGAATAAAATTGTGATGTTTAAAGACGAGCCGATAGTGATCATAATCACTGCAACGGCTTATGGGATGCCATTTGCACATCCACAGGCTGAGCTTATGATACAGAATTATATCTTACCTGCTATTCTGGAGTGATCTTTTAAAGTCATCCTGAACTTGATTCAGGATCTAAATAAGACAACTATGAACGGGAAAGAAAAACCCAGGCTCCCGAGGCTAACCGGACTCATTGTTGCCCTGGGAATCTTCTTTCCACTTTTGACCTTAACTTCATTTTTCGTGGCATCCCTCATTTTTCTTGGTTTTTTATTGGGCAGGATAATTAGTACAGCAGCCGATGGAAAACCGAATACGCAGATCATACAGGGCATCGTTTTTGAAGTTGTTTTAGGAGCCGCGAATGTTTATAGGGTATTAAATACCCTGGCTTAAGAAAGAGACTAAGCAACCCTCAAAACTAAAATTCCCTTCCCATTTTACTTTTATAGTTTTTACTCTATATTTGTAGAGCATAACCAACTATTATAGAGCCATGACCCTTACCAAAGCGGAAGAACAGGTGATGAATTACCTCTGGCAGTTGGAAAAAGCTTTCTTCAAGGAATTGAAGGCGCAATTTCCCGAGCCTAAACCAGCTACCACCACCATTAATACCTTACTGAAGCGATTGATCGATAAAGGCTTTGTGCACTACAAAGTATACGGCAACAGCCGGGAGTATTTTCCTGTCGTTCCCAAAAACGAGTATTACTCCACCCAGATCAAAGGGCTTATCAAAAACTCCTTTAACAATTCCATCGAGCAGTTTGCTTCCTTCTTTACCAAAGAAACCGACCTGAGTGAAAAGCAACTGAAAAGCCTCCGGGATATTATAGATCAACAAATTAAATCCTCCTCCAATGATTGAATATCTCATCGAATCCACCTTTTGCGCTGCCATTTTGTACGTGACTTTCCTGGTTTTTTTCCGAAGATCCAGGAGTTATCATGCAAACCGTGTTCTGTTACTTGGTTCGGTATTATTCTTCGTGCTGGTACCGCTGGTTAACGTATCCCCGAACAACCCGGTTGCACAGCAAATTGTACAAAATGAGGCGATCAGCACTACCCTCTCAGGGCTTTCTACGGTATCCGGTCAAACCATTACTGCCACAGAAACTCTGAATAATGACCGGGGTTTTTCCTGGCTGTTCCTGCTGTATGGCAGCATTGCCCTTCTTTTGCTTGCCCGGTTGGGAATGAATGTGTATCCCCTGCTATCCGGGAAGTTTGTGGTACAACAACTGGAGCATAAAGGTCAGCGCCTGGCACTGGTAAATATCCCGGTGGGTCCCTTTAGTTTCTGGCGAACGGTATATATAAACAAAGACCGTTTCGAGTGCGGACAAATTGACGATGAGCTGATCCTCCATGAATCCGGGCACGTCCGCCAGTTCCACTCAATGGACATCCTGTTTATGGAACTGGTGCAGGTATTCTGCTGGTTCAACCCCTTAATACCCCTGTTCAAAAAACTGGTTGTCACCAACCATGAGTACCTTGCAGATGAGTTTGTAATCAAGGCTGGCTCTGACAAAGCCAGGTATTCCAATAAATTGATTAGCTATACCACCCCGGATAAAACCCTCGCATTGGCGAGTGGATTCAACTATGCTTTAATAAAAAATCGATTAATCATGCTTTCAAAATATGATCAAAAGAGCCGGATTTTCTATCGATTGCCTGTATTCATCACCATTGTAGCTGCGCTGTTTACAACTACTGCTTTTACCAGCCCGCAAAAAGCTGTTAGTGAAAATTCCGGGTATTTTTATGCGGATTCCTTGTATTGGTCGGAGGAGGACAGTAAAGTTTATTTTCGTGGTAACGTCATTATAAAATATGCTGACAATGATGTATCCGGAGAAGGCTCTTTTTCTTTTTTAGGCGAAGTAAATCACTTGTATGCAAATGGCACACTACTTAAAAAAGGTACCATTCTGTTTCTTTCGGGTGAAAAACATGAGATCACTTCTATTACTGCAGAAGAAGCCCGGGAAAAATATAATACCGATGGACAATTCGGTGCAGTGGAAATCAGAACTACCGACTAAGAGAATCCCCATGAAATACTTGTTACTTATCCTGGTGGCATTCTCTTTGAATGTGCACTCAGCCTTCGCCGCGCCTGGTACTAAAGACAGCCTCTCTGTGAGAGGACAATTTGCCTGGGAAGATGAAACCATCACCGGGTATCCGGCCCATGTAAAAATTGTTTCCATTTCCAATCCCGGTGCCCCCATTATTCAATCCGTGGATTCCCTGGGCAGGTTTCAGCAAACCTTAGCGTTTGGTAGCTATCGCTTTTCATCTGAACTCAATTACCACTGGGTGGGGGAGGAATTAATCCGCATTGATGAACATGAGTCTGCACTAATACTGGATGTAAACTCCAACTCGGTGCGTGAATTCACTATCCTGTTGGATACCATTGCCTGGCCGGTAACCCCGAAAAAAACCGGCATTCTCGCTAAACCCGGCTTCATTAATACCGATGCAGTTGATTCCTTTATACAGGAGCGAATGGAATTCTTTGAAATTCCCGGTGCAACGCTCAGTCTTATTAAAAACAATGAAATCGTATACACGCAACACTACGGGGTTAAACACACCACTACCGGGGAACCTGTAACCCATGAGACCCTGTTTGAAGCAGGATCTATTACCAAATTGGTGTTCACTTTTGCTGTAATGCGCATCTATGAACGTGGCCAAATCGATTTGGATAAACCGCTGCATGAATATATGGAGCATCCCGAAATTGATGATGACCGGTACAAACTCATGACTGCACGGCATGTGCTGAGTCACCAGTCGGGGATGTCGAACTGGCCCCGGAGAAATGAGAATGGAACATTCGGCCTTAATTTTACCCCGGGAACCCAGTATGGCTATTCCGGTAAGGCCTTCGAATACCTGAAAGAAGTGTTGGAAATTATTACTTCAAAGGATATTGAATCCATACTCAGGGAAGAAGTCCTGGTTCCATTGGAACTCTCAGATATGCATTTCAAAGGCAATGAGTTTATTGCTGAGTTCGGGGCACATGGCCACCGGAGATATGTGCCCAGTGAGGTTTTCCTGCCAAATCGAACTATGGTTGCATATACCCTGCAAAGCACCAGTGAAGCTCTTGCCGGATTTGCCATTGCTTTGCATCAGCGAAAGGGGCTAAAAGCTTCAACGTACGAGGAATTCTTTCGTATTCATTCTGTACGTGCTGATGGAACCAAATGGGGACTGGGAGTGAGAATAGAGGAAACCACTTCGGGGGTTAGTTATGGCCATAGTGGCAGTACCGGGCGGGGGTTCATCAGTAATTTGGTATTCTATGATGACAGCGGAATTGGATTTGTGATACTTACGAACAGCCAAATGGGTGGCTGGCTTTCGTTACCCATGTTAAATGAGTACCTGGTGCTGGGAAGTGAGTAACTCATACTCTTCTTCGTAGTTCTCCGCTCAAATAAAATGATGATTTTAGTTTGCCATATCCTATTTTACCCGTCAACAAAAACAAGAGGCTAACACGAACCTGCACATGGTTGAACCAGATGATTTAACCCTTCAACAGCTGGATATTGGGGGAGTCAAAAATTTGCTTGACTGGGCAAGGAAAGAGGGCTGGAATCCCGGTAAGCATGATTTCGAAGTGTTCTGGAACACAGATCCCGACGGATTTTACGGATTCTACCTGGATGATCGGCTAATTGCCGGAGGATCTGTCGTTTCTTATGATGGTGAATATGGTTTTATGGGATTGTTCATCGTTGATCCGCATTTTCGCGAAAACGGGATAGGACGAAAGTTATGGTATTTGCGTCGTGACCTTCTTCTCAGGCGATTAAAAGACGGAGCTCCGATTGGGATGGATGGCGTTGTAGATATGCAACCGTTTTACAGTGAGGGTGGTTTTGAAATAGCATTTAAGGATGAGCGATATGAACGCCTGGGAATGACTGCCGTGCTAAGCCAGAATATTTCTGTTATTCAGGATGGTGACTTTGATGAAATCGAAGAGTATGACAAACATTGTTTTGGTTTCAGAAGAACCGAATTCCTTAAACATTGGCTGGTGCTTCCAGGCAGTAAGGCATTTAAATATTCTGTGGGAAATAAGCTACAAGGTTATGCCGTAATTCGTGAGGTTGATTCGGGATTCAAAATAGGGCCCCTGTTTGCCGACAATGAAGAAGTGGCTGAAGAATTGTATAAATCATGTTTGAACAGTGCGGTTGATCAACCCGTGTATTTGGATATACCAACCACCAATAAAGCAGCTGTAAACCTAGTACAAAAATATGGTGCCAGGTATGTGTTTGAGTGTGCCCGAATGTATTATGGGAACGAGCCCGATGTCCATCTTCACAAAGTGTTCGGAATAACCACTTTTGAGCTGGGTTGAAAGAAAAGACCCAACCGAAGCACTGATCCACTGATAAGATCAGAATTCTGTAAGCAATGTTTATTCCAGTCTTGCAGTAATTGCTTCAATCAATGCTGGCCGGTCTTTTTTCGCCTTTTCCAAAAAGACTAACGGCAACGCCAGGGCATTTTCATACTTCGCAGACCACACTATGATTTCTATGAGTACGGGAATCGTGTCTTTTCCCTTTTTGGTCAATAAATATTCTTTCTTGGTTTTCATTTCCGGGTATACCCTCGACGTAATAAACCCATGTTGTTCCAGTTTCTTAAGGCGATCGGAGAGGATATTGGTTGCAATGCCTTCCTTAGAATTCAGGAAATCTTTATAGAATCGTTTCCTGTCAAAAACCATATCCCGGATGATCAATAAGGTCCATTTATCTCCAAAAAAATCCAGTGCATAACTAATCGGGCAATCAGATCTCATCGTTCAGAATTTATTTACTTGCTTTTTGCAAGTGAACTGTCGTATCATTCACTTGTCTTTTGCAAGTTAATTATCCTTGCTGCTCAATACAATCACATCTTCTAAATCCAAATAAAAACCCATGGAATCCATAACCATCAATTTCGACTCTTTAAAGAAAGAGACCTGGAATGAACAGGAGAATAAGAATGTGGCATTGCTCATTGATTTTGTTCAGAACCTGATGAACAACCATAGGTTTGAGTATGTGCTAACCACTTTTGGAAACCAACGGTATCTACAGCATAACCGGGGAATTCCGGATGGGCTGGAAGCACTGGTCAGGTATGTACAGGAATTTGTAAAAAGATTCCCGGAATACACCTACGATGTGAAACATATTTATGCAGATGGTGATTTTGTCACCTTCCACTCTCATGTAACAACTAATTCAAGGCACCGCGGAAATGATAGAAAAGGATTAAATATCATCGATACCTGGAAAGTGGAAGACGGTTTAATTGTGGAACACTGGGATGCCATTCAGCCATTGGATGCTTTTATGAGATTTTATGTGTGGTTGAATGGTGGAAAAATTCTGAACGCTAATGGGGTGTACTAACCCAAAGTTTTACCCAGCATCTCTTTCAACAGCTTCTCTCGTTTTGTCTTCAGTTCATCCGGGGCTATAACAGTAAGGGATGCCCCAAACTGAAGGAGCCATTCGTTGATGAATTCGAGATTATCGAAGAAAAATTCTATCCGAAGTTTTTTAGAATTTTTTTCGATTTCCCTAAATATTTTAGCCGGCAAATTGGCCTTAAACCGCATAACTCCGGCTTTATCGAGGTCCACTACTATTTTTTGACTGCCCTCGTCAGAACGGAAAATTAATGCCTCCACGTCAATTTTTTCTTTTAGCATTATTTCTTCATCCAGAATTCGCAACTCTGACATCCTATCAAGAATAAAATTCCGAACTTTTCCTCTCAAATGGGATTTACCCAACATATTCCAGTGATCTTCATAAAACACGAGTAAGTACGGATCCACTTTTCGTGTTTCTGTTTTTCCTGATTTGGGAGTGTACCGAAATTCAACACGCTTTTTTTGGGCAATGGCGCTACTCATCAAATACCAATCGCCCCCTCCCTTTTTTTCCATTCCAAATTTCTGGAAGGGATCTACTACAGTTCGCTCACTAAGGGAAGTCATAAAGGATTTCAAATCATCCGGCAGTACCTCTTTAATTTTCAATTCCACTCCTCCCGCGTCATTTACCAATTGTTTGTCCACCTGCGACTTCACAAAATTGAGTCCAACCATAATAGTTGCCAGTTCTTTGGAGGTGAACATGAGCGGTG
>JAKSCW010000540.1 GCA_022360375.1 Balneolales bacterium | reverse complement strand
ATCAGGTGAAGAATCAATTCGGTATCTGAAGTGCTCTGGAATAGTACTCCTTCTTCCCGGAACCGTTTCCGAATCTGCTTTGCATTGGAAAGATTACCATTATGCCCAATTGCTATATTTCCTGTCTTATAATGAACACGAAATGGTTGAATATTGGCCGGATTTTTAGATGAACCTGAAGTGGAGTACCGGTTGTGGCCAATTGCGGAATCTCCTTTTAAAATCTTTTTGAAGATTTTTGGTTTATCAAATACACTTAAAACCAGGCCAAAATCTTTATACATTGGCATCACTTGCCGTTCTTTTTCTTCATCAAAATATGAAGTAACAATTCCTGCAGATTCCTGGCCTCGGTGTTGAAGGGCGTGCAAGCCATAATAGGTAAGCAAGGCTGCTTCAGGGTGATCGAATACCCCAAAAACGCCACAGTATTCGCGTGGTTTATCGCTCATTTAACCGTTGTGAAGTATGTGTTGTGGGAAAGATGAAAAGATAAGAAATGAATTTACCAAGTGGGAATTAGAAACCCTGAATTTAACCTCCCAAAGCAAAATCGCTTCAGGAGGTTTATAATCTTATGAGAGGGAGGCATCTAGCGTGATCTGCATATTCAAAGCCCGGGAAACGGGGCACGCTTCTTTGGTCGCTTCCGCTATTCCCTGGAACGTTTCATTATCCAGCCCGGGAACATCCGCTACCGCAACAAGATGTATTTTTGAAATAGTTGGCGCACCATCTACCGGTTCAAGAGTAATCGTTGCATTAGTTGAAACACTATTTGACTGGTGACCTGCCTTGTGTAATTCATTGGAAAGTGCCATGGAATAACACCCTGCATGGGCAGCAGCAATTAATTCTTCAGGGTTACTTTTTCCTTCGTCTTCAAAGCGGGACGCAAAAGTAAACGCAGCGGCTTCTAACGCACCGCTTTCTGAATTGATAGTTCCACTTCCACCTTTTAAATCGCCGTTCCAAACGGCTGAAGCTTTTTTATTGGGCATAACAGGTTGTTTTAAGTTGATTGTAGGTTATGCCAAGAACTTATTTGAAAAGCAGCACATTCCCCAATAAAGAAATTGATATGAAATCTGCTACCTTCCAAAGGTATAGCTTTAACTTTTCCTATTCCTGATATGAAAAAAAACATACTTTTCCATCTTGCCCTGGTACTTTTTGGCTTGACAGTTCCCTTGAAAACTTTTTCTCAGGAACACTTAACTCTTTACCTTTTCCGGCATGCCGAGACGATTGCGGAAGGTT
>JAKSCW010000537.1 GCA_022360375.1 Balneolales bacterium | reverse complement strand
TTGTTAATCCGTAAAGATTTTGACCCCGTGTACGAATAGAAAAAAGGTCCAACCAGTTTCCGGTATCTTTTTTATCAGGAATTGGCATATGGAAGACTTCTTCTTCAAATTCCTGCCGGAAACCAGCCTGCATTTCGGTTTCTATTTCCAGGAGGAATATATCCGCTTTAGGAGCATAGAAAAAAGGGATAAGCCCGGGGATATTCCTGTCAAGCAGATACTTTTTTCCCCGCAACTCCAATCCTCTTAAGTATCGCCGGCGTCCAATTTCGCCAAATGCACCGTCTAAGGTAATCCAGTTTTTGTCGCCAATAGCGGCATATTCATTAAAGGCAGGTAATTGAAAGATGGAAGCCATCAGTAAGGAGCGGATGGATATTTCTGAGGTTTGGTTTCTGATTTCATCTACAGGTGGAGATTTAATGGGCAATGAATGGTGTTTTAAATCATACATTTCACTAAGCTGAGCAGCCATTTTTTCATCAGGATGACCGTGCTCCAGGAACGTGTAAACACTTAAGGGTTCTATGCCCGAATCAATAAGCAGCGCATACAGAACACGCGAATCTAAACCCCCTGAAAGACCAAGAGAAAGTGTTCCAAAACTCCGGTGTGCTGCCAGGCACAAGGATGCCAGTGTTTGTTCAACAGATTCGCTGGTTGATTGAATGGAGGAGGGCGTCCATCGTTTATTCGAGAACAATACTTTGTTGGAGGTAATAATGGCTTTCCCGCCTTGAGCCAAACGATCAATCCCGGTTATAAAACAGTGAGAGGAAAACGGATTAATGCCAAGCCAGGTACTCCCGAATAGTTTCCAGTCGATGGACACTTGCGGAACTAACTTAATGATCCAGTCCAGGCGGGTAGAAAACAGGATGTATTCACCAGTTTGATGCATGAAAATGTTCCTCATTCCAACCTGGTCGGTAGTCAATTCAAGCGTATCTGTACTCCACCGGGCGATAGCGAAATGCCCGTTTATGGATGAGTGAAGATCAGAGTTGGAATGAAGAAGGTACTCCCAATCCTCTTTTATAAGAGTTTTGGGCTCTTCTCCCGAAGAAATCCCGATTCCGGAAACAACCCACCCGGTTCGGGTTGTTTCGTTGTAATGAACATGGTTTGTAAGGTGATACCCATCAAGCCATATACACACTGAGTTATTGTTCAGGTAGAAATCAGGTTCAGGGATTAAATCCTGTATGCTGCTTTTAAGGGAATCATTCTTTCCCCATATCCCAATGAAGGAGCTCATAGTTTAGCGTGTATGAGCTCCAAGTATAGGTGATTGGCAGAGTAAATTAAAGCTGTAACTCTAAGGTGATTTCTTCCCCATCGCGCAGGACGGTTACCGTAGTAAGCTGGCCTCTTTCAAGCTGGTTTAAGGCGCCCATGTAGCCAAAAATATCCTCCAGTTCCACGCCGCCCAGGCCAACGATTACGTCACCAGCCAGCACCCCGGCATTGGCTGCGGGTTCCCCTGGGTTGGTACCGGTAATACGCATCCCTTTTCCTTCGAAGCCATAATCAGGAAGAACGCCCAAAGTGGGGCCAGACAGGCGCATGCTCTGTTGTTGTTCCCCGGGAGCTTCAATGAATTCAAATGCCTCTTTGTCCATAGTATCAAGCCGGTTAATAACACGTACCAGGTGCTGAAGTGCAAGTGCTTCTCCTTCAGCGTTGATGTATTCAATATCATCAGAAGGGCGGTGATAGTCGGAATGGGTATTAGTGAAGTAATGAAGAACGGGGATGTTTTTGTAATAAAAACTGGTGTGGTCACTGGCCCCGGTTCCGTCTTTCACCAGGTCCAGGTCAAGAGAATCGGTATTGGCTTCGTTTAAAATGTTTTCCCACTTCTCTGCAGTGCCTACGCCGAAAATCATAAGCTTGTTTTCTTCCATTCTTCCAATCATATCCATATTGATCATGGCAAGTGCATTCCCCAGTTCTATTGTGGGTTCTTCTACATAATGTGCCGATCCCAGCAGCCCCATTTCTTCACCCGAGAAAGCAAGAAAGAGAAGGTCCTTTTCAGGTCGGTTTTCAGAGAAGTACTGGGCCAATTCCAGCAAACCGGCAGTACCTGATGCATTGTCATCTGCCCCGTTATGAATGCGTTTTACTTCCCCCCGGTACAAAGAGCCGAAATCTCCATGTCCTAAATGATCGTAGTGAGCACCAATAATAATTACTTCGTCAGAGCTAGCCGTACCCTGAAGAAGTGCTGCCACATTCTTTGAAAGTCGTTTTTCCCCGGTTGTATCTGTTGAATGCGGATTGGTTAGTATAGAAGTATTGATCGTAAACTCCTGGAAATAAGTTTGATCATCACCGGCAGGTTCAAGTCCAAAATCACGGAAGTAATCGGCAATATAGTTGGCGGCTTTAGCTTCATCGGCGGTACCAGCTTCGCGACCATTAAGCGCATCATCGGCTAAAAAGGCAATGTGCTCTGTAATATCTGCGGCTATAATTTCAACACTAAGATCCGGATCATCCGAAGTGTTACTACAGGCAATAAATAATAATAAAGATAGAGTGGGTAATAATTTGAGCGTTTTCATTGACTAGTCTTTTTAAGAATTTGAGCCCGAAGGTACAGTGTTTTTATGAAGTTTTGTTGAAGATGTAAAAGAAATTTGAGTCTGGGAAACTAATTAAAATTGTGGTTACCTTTGCCGCACGGTTAGGGGTGTCCCGGTTAAAAGCCGGGGCTGAGATTATACCCTAGAACCTGAACCGGATCATACCGGCGGAGGAAAACCATGGCTGTTCCAATGCATGTTTGTTGACCTCCTCCATTAATTTTAAAACTTAATTGGAGGAATAATGTTTAGAAAAACATTCCATTCTTTATCATTTTTAGTGATGCTTATTTCATTTATTACTGTAAATGAAGGCTATTCACAAACTGTATCAGGCGTAATTCTTGATATTCAAAATCGAAAGCCATTACCCGGCGCGGCTATTCGTGAGTTAGGAACCTCGCGAGGTGTTTCTGCTCAAGAGGACGGATCTTTTGATATTACAATCTCTGAAGAAGGCACTCAAAAACTACTTATTACCTATCTGGGATATAAAGATCTGGAGGTCGATGTATCAAGAGAGCACATTGATCTGCGTATTTTTCTTGAACCGGTAACCTACATCGGGAACGAAGTTTTCGTGGAAGCAACACGCGTGGGTGAAGCAACGCCTTTCTCATTCACCAATGTCGAAAAAGAAGAGTTGGAGAAGAGAAATCTGGGACAAGACGTTCCTTTTTTA
>JAKSCW010000536.1 GCA_022360375.1 Balneolales bacterium | reverse complement strand
TCCTCGTGCTGCTACCTCTTCTCACAGTACCAGAACTTCCTGATGACCGGGTTGAGGAGCCGCTCCGTACCGTACCAGAGCTTCCTGAACTCCTCGTGCTGCTGCCTCGTCTCACAGTACCTGAACTGCCTGATGACCGGGTTGAGGAGCCGCTCCTTACTGTTCCTGAGCGACCTGTTGTAGTTCGGCTATTACCAACAGTAGATGATCTGCCTGTTGTTCTGGTAGTCCTTGTTCCAACAGATGAACCACTTGTTGTACCAGCCCGGGTTCTTCCTACAGATGCTGCTCCTTTGCTTGTTCCGGAAGTTCTTCCCGTATACCTGGAGCCTGTTGCAGATCCATCCCTGGTTCTGCTTGTAAGGTTACCGTCTGCTACCGTTCCACTTCTGGTACGCTGCACGCCGGCGGCAGTAATTCCATTTCCTTTACTGGTAAGACCAGAAGTTCTTACTCCTGTGTAGTAATCTCCATTTCTGCTTCGCTGTATTCGTGTATTTCGGTGATGATTGTTGTAAACAACAACTACAGGTGCAAATGGATAATAATAGTGACCCCATCCCCAGTTGTGGCCCCATCCCCAATTCCAACCTATATAATTGGGATAGGGATCATAGAATGGATCACATGGCCAAACCGGATATCTGTAATAATCAATGTAGTGGAAATAATGCATACCGGACATGTAATTACAATAGGATCTGTACCTGTACGCGTTGCGAGAAGCCAGCATACCTGCACCAAAGCCCGGGCCACCCCAATACTGATATACAAAAAACCGGTGCTGACGATATCCATACCAGTGATCATTTCTATAGTCAGTTATTCCTTCCTCATATCCATCATCAAAACCCGCCCAATATGCTTCATCGATATAATGATCTTCATACCATTGCGCAGTTTCTTCATCTTTGTAGTAAATCCCCATGGATTGGAGATCAGCTTCAGTTAAAGTTGAATCTGTAAGTTCATAGTCTGAAGATTCTTTTGATTTAGAAACCCGGTCTCCATTAGCAGATTCTTGTGCAATTGGTTTGTAGTATTCTGCATGTATACCTCGTTTATGGGTTTGACCATAGTCCATATTTTGCAGTTGTGTGTAGCATCCGGAAAAGAATAATGATAAAGATGCGAGTAGTAGTCCGGTGGTGTTCTTCGAAGTTTTCATAACAGATATCTTATAATAAATGTAAGAGCTGTTATTAATATGCAATTTTCATAACACTTTGTTAATCACATGATGATGTTAGAATCATCAAATCTCGCCACGTAATGATTTAGCGATTACCTCTGCTTTAGAGTTTACATGAAGCTTTTTGTAGATATTTCGGATATGTGCACGTACTGTGTCAATCGAAATATCCAACCTGTCGGCAATCATTTTATAACTCAAGCCGTCTAGAAGTCCATTTACAATATCTTGTTCTCTTGATGTAAGCATACTTTCTTCATTTTTTTTGGGAGCCATATCGTTGAAATGAGTGATAACTTTCCTTGCAATTTGAGGGGACATTGGCGCTCCTCCCTTCATCAGGTTCTCAATTGATTCCTTAATTTCAGGTAAAGAAGTATGCTTCAACAAATACCCGGATGCACCCGCTTTCAGCGAATCAAAGATTTTATGTGAATCGTGGTAAACAGTAAGCATAATTATATCTATCTCAGGATACTTTGATTTTATGATCTCCATTCCTTTAATGCCAGACATTCCCGGAAGCTGAATATCCATTAAAAGAACATCCGGATGTTGATGTTCTTCCAGAAATTCCAACATCTCCTCAACAGAATCGGTTGCCACCGGGCAATCCATTTCTTCTTGCATATCCAGGTAACGCTGTATTAAATCCCTTATTTTTTTGTTGTCTTCAACTATTCCTATGATGGCCATTTTGTCTTCTCTAATTCAGGTTCAATTTTCCTTTCAATGTAATAACAAATCCATCTTTAACCTTAATATCAAGAATTCCCCCTATTCGTTGGGCTCGCATTTCCATGTTACGTAAGCCCTGGCCCGATTTCCTTGGACCTTTGCTAACTTTTCCATTATCCCTGATACGGAAAAAGAACTCGCCATTACTATTTTGCATTATTAGCTGTACCTGATTTCCATTCGAATACTTTGCAATATTATTTATTGCTTCTTTAAAAATGAGATACAGGTTCTCTTTTACAGAAACAGGAAGTTTATTTTCCATTT
>JAKSCW010000535.1 GCA_022360375.1 Balneolales bacterium | reverse complement strand
CTTCAGTAAATCGAACAGCTCTTTTTGATCACTCTGGCGAAAACGCTCATGTTGAGCCAAAGGAATGTGCATCGTCAGTACGATTAAATCCTCTTTTGGAACCACATTCAGGTAATTGCTTACAAATTCGATTTGGTCGGGTCTCAATCCACCTACATATCCCCGGTCGCCAACCGGTTCGTTCATAATCACATTATCAACTACAATAAAGTGAACATCGCCATATACAAAGGCATAATTGGCAGGACCAAATACCCGCTCGAACGTCTCGTCTGAAAGTTCATCGCTGGGCGCCTGGAAATTCACATCATGGTTCCCCAGTACATTGTACCACGGAATTCCGATTTTCGAAACGGCCTGGTTCAGCGGCGAAAACAAATCCAGGTCATCTCCAACGATGTCGCCCATGGTCATTCCAAATTCCAATCCTTGCGCATCCACCAACTCGGTAATCACATCTTCAGCAAGGAAGTCGACCTGTTCCAGGCTGTAGGGTTGGGGGTCACCAAATACAACCATTTTAAATTTGTTACTTCCGGTCTCAATATAAAGAGGGAAGTCGATGCTTTCTGGTAAAGGGCCGGTAGGAGCAACTCCTTCAAAGGTGAAGTTCTCCGGGTAGCCGTTGGGTTTGTGCAGGTAGTAAAACTGAGGGAGGTTAAGCTCATTAACAGGCGTCATCCAATCGCGGGGCTTAATCACAAAGATGATAGCATCGTCGTCTACCGGAATGCTATATTTTCCTTCCGCATCTGTCTGAACCAGTTCTGTTCCATTAGAAACAAATACCCCGGCAATCCCGGGTTCGTTGCTGTCCTTTGTCCTGTTTTCGTTCAGATCGTGATACACATACCCCTGAGCCAGCTCTTCCCCTTCACCGGGTTCCAGGCTATTGGGTAATACAATTTCCATGTCTTCGGGTGAGGGAGCGCAGTGAGCTAAGGTGGCTAATACAAGTAGAGAGATAAAGAAGCGCATAGATTTTGGATAAATTGATAAAGCATTTCCGCAAAGAAACAAAAAAAATGTGCCTCTGTGGTTAAGGGATTGTTAAGTGTGGCTATAAAATTCCGAACAATCAGTATCATCCGGAAATAATCAGATTCTCGCTGTTAATGCACCTCTAAAAACGTATATGCGCCAAACTTACCTTTTCTTTCTAATTTTTCTGGCTGGAGTTTATGGGTGTTCTCAACCGGAATATGAACCTCATCAAATTGCTTTTTTGGCGGATGTACACCTTACCAATATTTATGGGGAGTTGACAGATGCTGGCTATAAAGGACTCTCTCACCCTGAGAATGGGGAATTTGTGATTGCCAGAACTATGGCAGCTCAATTACGGTCAACAAGGATTTTTAATGAGAATTACTTTGCATTTATTGCGGCGTTGGATGACATCGCCCGGCGAGGAATTAAGATAGTAGCCTTTCCGGGTGACTATACAGACGATGGCCAACCCATTCACATTCGTGGGTTGAGGCAGATTTTAGAGCGATATGAAGACGAATATGGAATGCAGTTCTTAATAACAACGGGCAATCATGATCCGGTGCGGCCTTTTTTACAGGATGCAGGAAAGCGTGATTTTTTGGGAGAAGGAGGGAAGAATCAACCAGTTTTCAGTCGATCAGATTATTACCAGGTTGATCCGGAAAAAGATCACCCTGTTGTTGTTACCAGGGATATCGCGGAGATGGGATATGAAGGCATTCTCAAAGAATTAAGTCAGTTTGGGTATCTGGTAAGGGAAAACTACCTCTACTGGGCGACTCCATTTTCCACGTATACTCCCGGGGATTATACCTTCGAAAAAGCTGTAACCGCTTCGGAGTTGTCAAATCGTACCTATGAAGTGGCCGATGGGTTTAACATTCCCGATGCTACGTACCTCGTGGAACCTGTAGAAGGAATATGGTTAATCGCGATTGACGGAAATATTTATCTGCCAAGGAATGAAGAGGGCAGTGAAAACGATCCCCGGAATTATGGAAGCCCCGGTTTAGGGTACAATAACTTCACGGATAACAAAGAGTATTTGATGAATTGGCTTGCTGAAGTTTCTTCACAAGCTGAAATGTTGAGTAAAACGGTTATCGCATTTAGCCATTACCCGGTAGTAGATTTTAATGATGATGCCTCATCGAAGCTTAAAGAGCTTTTAGGAGGTACAAGGTGGCAGTTGGAGCGGGTGCCCGAAGAACGAATTGCAGAGGATTTTGCAAAAGCTGGCATTCAAATTCATATAGCCGGACATATGCACATCAACGATACCGGAGTCCGGAGCTATTCCGATGGATCGGGCATTGTAAATATCCAAACCCCGTCTCTGGCAGCGTACCGACCGGGATATAAGATACTTACGGTGTTTGAGGATGACATAATAGAAGTAGAAACCGTCACTATTGATTCAATACCTGATTTCAACCAACTGTTCCCACTGTACGAAATGGAATACGATTTTTTACTAAGTATCAATGAAACAAATCTTTGGGATCGGGAAATCCTGGAAGTAGAAAGTTACCATGAGTTTATGCTTTGGCATTTAAAGGAATTAGTCCGGCTTCGATTTATTAATGACTGGCCGGAACCACTAAAAAGTCAATTTTTGGAAAGAAGCATCCAGGATTTTTCGAGGAATGGAAATCCGGTTCTGGAAGAAGAAACAGGGCAACTTTCAGCCTATGAAATGCTTCTCGATTTTTACAAAATCAGGAATGCGGATATACTTGCTTTTAAAGATATACCCAAAGAAAGAGTTGAGGCATATAAGAAGATTTGCGATGTTTGGAAATCAGTGGAACCAGAATCTGAGCTTGAGTATCAAACCAGGCAATTTTTTGAAATTTTGGAAGCCTTTTTAAAGGGGCAACCTGCTGATCGTTTCAGGATTGATCTGAGCTCAGGAATTGAACTATCCATATTATCCTTAGGTAAATAAACGGGGGTCTATTGTAAAACACGGACAGAAGCCACATCTTGAAATGAAGTAATTAAAACAGGAGATATGGCTTTATCAGATCAGCAACCAGTCAATTCGAACTTCGATCGCAATAGTACAGGTAAGGAGGTACTTGCCAAAGCGGAATTAGAGGGCAAAGTAGCCATTGTGACCGGAGGATATAGTGGCATCGGGCTCGAAACCACGAAAGCATTAGCAGAAAAAGGGGTAAAGGTTATTGTTCCGGTGCGATCATTAGAAAAAGCAGAAGACAGCTTAAACGAACTTGAAGGAGATATTGAAACGGCTGTTATGGATTTAAGTGATCTGAAATCGGTGGCTTCTTTCGCTGATACCATCCTGGAGAACAATGACCAATTAGATTTTCTGATTAATAATGCGGGAATAATGGCCAATCCTGAAACCAGGGTAGGGCCCGGTTGGGAATCCCAGTTTGGGGTCAATCATATGGGACACTTTGCACTTACCATTTCACTGATGCCTTTGCTGAAAGGCACACCAGGAACACGAGTGATCGCACTAAGCTCTACCGCACATAAAATGAGTGCTATCCGTTGGGATGATATTCAATTTGAGTCGGGTTACGATAAATGGCAGGCTTATGGACAGTCAAAAACAGCGAATGCCTTATTTGCTAATGCACTTTCACGTAGGTTAAAAGAATCAGATGGGTTGGCATTTTCAGTGCACCCGGGAGGAATTTTCACACCGCTTCAGCGGCATTTACCACAAGAGGAAATGGTGGCTCTGGGCTGGATTAATGAGGATGGAAGCCCGACTGAATTAGCCAAACAAGGATTTAAAACCCCGGAACAAGGTTGTTCTACCACCTTATGGGCGGCTACTTCCGGTTTACTGGAAGGTAAACCAGGGGTGTATTGTGAGGATTGTAACATTTCTGCCCCTACTGATCCAGCAAGTCCGATGGCCCGGTATTTTGGAGTGGAAGCCCATGCCTGTGATGATGAAGCCGCGGAAAGATTGTGGCAGATAAGTGAAGCGTTGCTTGAGGAAGCATAACAGTTAGTGGAAAGCCATGGCGGGTTTTCAGGAAACTGTTTTTTTATTCAAAAAGATCGTTGAATGAAAACAAAGGGATTCAGGCTTGCGCCTGAAAAGTTATCGTGTTTATACAATGTTGTATGTTGGCCTTTTTCCTCCAAATTCGAGAAAATTTTAGAAATCACCACTTTGTTTAAGTTTAATGTTCACAGTGATGTATTGAATTCCATCTTTTTCTGTGACTTCAGAAATCCAGCCAAATTTTCCAGCTTTTCCTGAATCAATACGTTGTGCCTCGGTTAGTGTCGGATCATCGGATAAAAACACCTTTGGCGCCCATTGCCGGCCATAGTTCTCCGATACTGTCGTGAAATGGATGTGTGGCCCTTCACGTCCAATATGATCAGGAGCTGGTCTAATCGTTTTGAATTCAAAATTACCGCCCTCATCAGTTTTTGCCCAACCCTGCAATCTCCAGGTACTTAACTCGGAATCATTTTTTCCAAAGTCATAGCCTTGTGCATCTCTATGGTAAGAATGCACTACTACATCTTTAGCTGGCGTATCATCCGGATTGAAGATTTTTCCCTTGATAATAAACGGTTTGCCCGGTTCATTCTCTGAAGCAATTCTGCTCACAGACAATACTGCCGATGGTTTCATTTTATTGGCTTCATTCCAGCTATTCAACCATCGTTGGTCCACCTGCCCTTTCACGCTGCCATTGGGGAATAATGATCCGGCCAATACGATCATTAAACTGAATTTAAAGCATTTCATAGTACACATAATTTATACGTTCATACATAATTGTCGGGCTGAAACTTATGATGAAATACCGTGCTGTTAAAGGTGTTCAACCCAGAAAATGCTCTGTGGAGTGAAATCTATCCTTAGTGGAGTAGGCTCAACCAGTTCACCCTGTAATGCCTGCTCAACCGAACGGTTTTATTGTTGTGGAGCAATGCGTCGTAATCCCCATTTTTTCTTGATACGACTTCCTTGACAAAGTGCTTATTAATAATCGTAGAACGGTTGACCCGGATAAATCTGGTCGGATTTAGAATTGTTTGAAAGTCTTTCAATGTCCGGTTGTCAAAGAAGTTGTTTTTGCCTGTAATAATTATTGTATAGGGTTTATCTGTTGAAATGATTTCAATGGCTTGTGTATTTATACAAATGGTTTTAAGCCCTTTTTTCACTTTGATGCTTTTGAGATATGTAACACTATTCGAAGCGATAAAAGCAGGTTTCTTAAAGAACTTTGAAAGAATAGGAAAGGAAAGGTAATACAGTGCAAGAATGCTAAATTCATTTGACAATGCTGTATTGAAAATCCGGATAAAGCGATGGGGTGGTGAGAACACGAAGTGACTAACCGACACAAAAAAAGAGGTGAACAGCACGATGTGTAACAGGGTAAGCAAACCGCTTACCAGCAACAAAAGAAAGACGAATCCAGCTTTATTCCGGGCCGGAAAGTGGGGAAGCAATTTGATTTCTAAGCATGTTAACGGAAAAAGAAAAGCCCAGATACTGTTATAAAGCAAAGAATCAGAAATATAGAATGCTGTATTCCTGATTTGGCTAAATAGGTAATCCTGGAAAACGGACAGACCAATAATTAAAGCAAATACTCCGATCCAAATCCTGATTCGGTTTGTTTTCGACAGAATTGCAGAAAATGGATTTTGTATTACTTGTTGCATCATTGACGAATAAAAGTGATTTAATAATGAAGTACAAATACAGGTGTTTTCCTAAAGATACCAGCGAAAACAAAAAAGGCGATTAAGTAGTACTCAATCGCCTTGCTTCAAGAAAAAAGGACTGGTTAAACTTCTTCTTTCACATTCAATTTTAACATGCCATCCATACCAAATGCACCAAAGATTCCCTGGTGGATTTGATCCAGTTGTTGGTTATACGGATCGATATGAACACCCATGCCCATGTTGTCAACCACGGTGCGTACAGGTCGTTGACCGGCAGGAGTTTCAATCAGGTTTGTAATAGCATCAGCAACATGTTGCGGATCCTGGTTTGGGTTGTTAGCCAGTGCGCCTTCGAAGCTGTCGAATAATTGCTTAGGTGCATTAACCATCTCACCGTAACCTTCATCGCGGGAAGAATCGCTTGGGAAAATCAGGCTGTTGAAAAATGAGGTAGGATATCCACCGGGCTCAACGATAATCGAATCCACTCCAAAGCCGGATAATTCAATACGGTAGTTCTCTGCCAGGGCTTCCAATGCCCATTTTGATGCATTATAAGGGCCATAGAACGGAAGAGTCATCCTTCCCAAAAGACTGGAGACATGGATAACTAAACCAGACCCCTGGGCTCTTAAATGAGGGAGAGCTGCACGATTTACCCGCTGAACACCAAATACATTTACTTCAAACAGGCGCTTAAAATCATCAATGGTGAAGGTTTCCTGGATTCCCAAAACACCAACACCTGCATTATTTATCACTACGTCTAACCCGCCTAATAGCTCGATTGCTTTTGCCACACCACTATTTGTGCTGTCGTCGCTGGTAACATCCAGTTCAACCACATGAGCACCCAATGAAGTCAGTTCATCCGAGATCTCTTTGTTTTTGGTTGCTGTGTTTCTCATAGTTGCCACTACGGAGTGGCCATTCTCAAGTAATTTTTTGACGGTTAATGCTCCAAACCCGCCACTTGCTCCGGTTATTAATACTTTACTAGACATATTTTTCTGATTTAATAGTGTTAATTATTCTATGTCATCACAGATGTTCATCCAGTATTTGAATAGATGCAGAAATCTCTGATGTCAATACTTTTGTTTTTTCTTTTCCTAATAAACCGGAATAGCGATTATGCAAAGAAGCCCAGGCATTTTTAATAGTAGTAAGTTTTTCAATGCCTTTTGGTGTAGGAAATACTTCGGTGCAACGACCGAAATTTTTTCGCTCTACTAACCCTTTTACTTCAAGTTTTTCAACCAATCTGGTTACTGTTGAAGGGGTGAGTTGCATTTCTTTGCTAATCTCTTTGGGTTGTATTCCAGGTTTTTCGACTACACTCATTAAAAGGAGTGCATATGAAGAGGTTAAACCCGTAACCGCAAATTCTTCATCCGCCATTTTGGTGATCATTCTGGAGAATGCGTTCACCGAATGATACAGACAGTTGCAATATTTTGAGGTTTGGTTTTCCATCACGGCAGAATGTATAAATAATGTTTGTACATACAAATATTTGATTGATTGTTTTCAACTATAGTTTGTATTGGTCATGACTATGCAAACTCTTTCATCTCCGAATTCTCAAAAACTCTTGAATCAGGTTCAGGGTTAAGCGCCAGGTTCACCATCGCTTTGGCCAGATCATAATCACTAATTCCCATTTTTGGGAAAAAGTTGAACAAAACGTTGGAAATAGGGACGGCTAATTTATAGATCCACCCAGAAGGTTGACGGTTTCCAGTTGGTTTAATATAACCTGGGCGAAAGATGTATTTTTTAGGAAAGGAAGTTTCATTTAAAAGATTCTCAGCCCGGCCTTTCGCTTTAGCGAAGGTAATAGAGCTCTTTTCTGAAGGATCAGCTCCGGTTGCTCCGAACAAACAAAAGGTGAGATTTGGACTGGCTTCCTGTAACACATCCGTCAGGGCTTTTTGATAATCACAGGTAATCTTAAAAAAATCCTCTTTTGAAACCTGATTTTGATATACCCCAAGACAATGGATACATGCATCGAATCCGGTTAATTGTTCCTTCAGGGATGAAAAGTCGAGGAAATTATCGTGGGCAATCTCCTGAAGTTTGGGATGCCTTACACCGGTTTTTCTTCTTCCAATAGAAAGAACTAATTCTACTTTGGCATTCTCTAAAAGAAGCATTAATGCTTGTTGCCCTACCATACCGGTGGCACCAGTAATCAAAACTTTCATGCTACCAGGGCCTTATTTGCCACCGCCAATCCTTTTACAAACGCCTGGATAAGTGCTTCGAGTGTATCCGGAGAAGCCGCCTTAGTGGTAAAAATGTAGTCTTCTTTTTCGAGAGTAAGGCTAACAATTACCAGCGAGTCTGTATCGGGACTGAGAATTTCAACCTCATGTTTTTTCACTTCCAGTGGGATGAAGGCGTCTGTTTCTGCTTTAATGGCTGTTATGATAGCATCCATGGGCCCAACACCCTGATCAAGAGATACAATTTCTTCGCCATTTGGCAGCTTCAGTTTTATCGCGGCACTTACCAGGCCGTGCATTCGCATGGTAAGTTTGTAATCGAGTACCTCTACCGGATATTCAAGATCCTTTTCCTCATTATACACCAACGATTTCAAAGCTTTAATTTCTTCTTGTTTCAGTGTTTTTCCTTTCTTGTTGCAACTGCTTACGTACTCTTCATATAAGCGTGCATGTTCTTCATCCATGTTTACATTGCCCATAAACATGTCTCGTGATTGTCCCCAGCTTTTCTTTTGAATTTCCGGGAAGCCCGATTCCAAATACTGCTGTACACGTTCAATTTTTGGGGAAAGGACTGGCGAAGACAACGAGTATTTGGCCACAATATGGGTACTTTTTAATCCGGTTCCGGTCAGTACAAGCAGACATTTTTTGCCTTTAAAAGTGTCCAGATTATTTTTGAAGGTGGCTAAAGGAATGGCGCATGCCGGTTCGGTGAAAATTCCTTCTTCCACACTCATTTCCTTCATGCACTCTAATAGTTCATCTTCGGATGCAGTAAGGGCAAGGCTATTATTCTCCTCGTAAATAGTAAGTACCTTATAAAAATCGAAAGGGTTGGCAACAGCAACGGCATCAGCCATAGTGTGTACCTGGTCGGCAATAATTTTTTCTTTTTTGAAAATACCTTCCACTACAGGAGAGCTTTGCTCCGGTTGAACGGCAACAAAGGTTGGCATTTTTATTTCATGGCCGGCAGCAATCATTTCCTGGAATCCTTTATGAATAGCGGCAAAATTGGTTCCTGCCCCAATAGGCACAAAGATATAATCATAGTCGATGGGGCCTTGTTCAAGTAATTCATAACAAAACGACTTCTGGCCCTCCAGGCGGAATACATAATCACCTGCCAAATAATAGTTTCCCGTTTTGGCAAATTCACGGCAAAGCTCTTCACAGGTTCTGAAATCACCTTTTATCTTCACGATAATGGCATCGTAAATGGTGGCCTGAGCAATTTTGGTTTGCGGGGTTTTTTCCGGCACAAATACGTAGCATGGAATTTTGAAATACCGTGCATAAGCTGCTACCGAAGCAGCCATATTTCCCGTTGAAGCCAGACAAATCGCATCTACTCCCAATTCCAGGGCCTTTAATACTTCAATATAACTTCCACGGTCTTTGAAGCATCCGGTCGGGTTTTCATTTTCAAGCTTGGCATACAATTCGGTACCATACATTTCAGAAAGACGATCCAATCGGCGAAGGGCAGTGTAGTGGTTCTTGAGTGGGTCGGGAATAATGTTTTCGATGGGATACTGGATTTCTTTGCGAACCTCATTATAGTCAACCGTTAATACACTACCGCACTTGGTACAGTACGTGCTGGTTTCCCTTTCATCGTTTACACTTTTGCATGTGAAACAGCGAAGGGTATAGCCGGAATTTGTGCTTTGCATGAAGAATTTGTTCTGGATGTTCCTCCAAAAATAAGAACCTTTTAATTACCAAAAAATTATTAAAAAAAGCGCTTTTTTGGTTAATAAGGCATGAAGATGATTTCATCGAAGTCCATATCCAATTGTTCGAGAATAGGCCCGGCTATTTCAACGATTTCGTTCTGGCTGTAATCATCTAACCCTTCCAGTTTAATATAAAGGGTATCATTGTGTTCATCTACATGGTATTCTGCTTCTGAACTTTCAAAACTTTCCTTAAGCGTGTTAACAAGAACCGTTAAGTCCTCTTCATAAGCTTCATAATCGATTTCTTCGGGTGAACTCATGGCAGCTGGATTTGTTTGATTCCCAAAATACTCCGAGTTTGAGCCATGAACAAGCAAATCCTCAAACTTTCAGAAATTGCACAAAAACCAGAGCGATATATTATTGGGTTAATGTCTGGTACTTCGCTGGATGGTTTGGATATAGTGCTTTGCAAAGTTGCGGAAGGCCGTATTTCAGTTTTGCATTTCATTACGGTGGAATACCGTGCTTCACTCAGGAAAAGGATTAATAGAATCCAGTCAAGGCAAATGGCGGATTTGCAAGAAGTAACCATTTTAAATACTGAATTGGCGCACCTTTATGCTGAGTGGGTGTTAGAGGCGTTACAAAAATGGGGAGTTTCAAAAGAAAGCATTGATTTAATAGCAAGTCACGGACAAACCATTTACCATCATCCCAACAATTCTCTTACGAGTACTTTCCAAATTGTGGATGGTGATCATATTGCGCAAAAGACGGGGATTATCACGATTTCAGATTTCCGGCAAAAGCACATTGCAGCAGGGGGGCAGGGAGCTCCGT
>JAKSCW010000339.1 GCA_022360375.1 Balneolales bacterium | reverse complement strand
GCAAAAATATTTTGTTGAAAATAAATCAAAACCCCAGCGCACATAGCTTTTTCACTACACCCAGCCAAAAATCCCTGTACTTCGGTTTGAATTCTTTGGTCACCTGGACATTTATCTGGTTCATATGGGAGAGTGCTACTGTTCCAAGGTGTTCTCCCCACATCGAGCTTTTTACTGAAACGAATGAATCATTTACATCTTCCTGGGCATAGATTTGGTTATTCTGAAACAGGAACACCGGATTGATCGAAAAATTGGTTCCTTTCCCAACGGCTGCACTATAACTGAAATAGGGGAATCCATCCAGGTCTGCAGTGACCGGATTAAAATCCTCCTGGATTCCTCTTCGGGTAAGTTGTTCCACAGAATTTAATACCTCGCTTTTTTCACGTGGATATACACTATTCCCAAACCAATCTACAATGTCACTGAGTTTTTCGGTGATAATTTCAGGCGTTTTCAAAATCATATCTGCCAGGAAGGTTCCACGATGTGGCGTTGCTAATGTAGTGAGCGAAGCTACCCGGTTATGAATTCCCAGATTTGTAAGTGCATGGCGCATATCAAGTCCACCCATGCTGTGTGCAACTACGTTTACTTTTTCAAAGCCATAAGTATCACAAACTGCATTGATGAGCCTTACCCAGCTGTTAGCCCGAACCTGGATTGGGGCGTAAGGAACAACATTTGGTGCAAAGGAAACAATGCCATGTTTTCGCATTAACATACAGGGATCATGAAGGGGAGAAGGCTTAACAAGTGAACCGATTGCTCCAAACCCATGACACAAAAAGAGGGGATATTTAGTATGATAGATTTCCGGTTGGGGAAACTCAACCAGCTTCAAACGTTTTAGCAGAGGTACTTCAGCCATCGGTGTCCTCCTTGGTGGCAAGTCTCAATGTTCTGAACACCGTTCCTTCATGCACCACATAAATGTTCATGTCTTCTTCGGGAAAAACAACCCGCGCGGGGACTTCAATGTTATATGGGTAGAGCTTTTTCTTCAGCTCAATGTGAAAGCTGGTTTTTGAAAATCCGGGATTCGTATCTATTCGATAGGTTTTTCGCGTAAGGATTGAGTCCAGTTCAATGGACGAAACCCGGTAGTTATTTTTTAATCCTGATATTTCCAGAGTTTCCAGGATCAGGGAATCCAGTTCTGCTTCCGTTTTAACAAATTGATTTTCCGGAGGCGGAGTAGCGGCAAGCATAATACCGCTTAGAATACAGGCACTAACGAGAAGTGCTGTTAACATTTTTCTGCCGGGTTTCATACGGGATGTTACTGCGGATTGAATATAAAATTCAATACTCTCTCCGCGACCTCTTCCTTAGTCCCCATAAATTCTTCATGGACATCTTTTCCAAGCAGGTGCACCGAATTTGTATCAGACTCAAATCCTGCTCCTTCTGTGCTTAATGAATTGGCCACCATCCAGTCAGCCCTTTTTTTCTGAAGTTTATGATTGGCATTTTCGATTAAATGCTGGGTTTCCATAGCAAAGCCAATCAAAACCTGATGTTTGGGTTTCCTTTCCCCTAACCAGGCAAGGATGTCGGTGGTTTTCTTGAGAGGAACAGAATCTGAACCGGTGTCTTTTTTGATTTTGTGCTCAAAAGTTTCTGTGGGTGTGAAATCGGAAACGGCAGCAGACATAATAATAACATCGGCATCAGCTTCAACTTGAACAGCACTAAATAAATCCTGTGCACTTGTAATATCTTGTGTTAAGATGCCGTCTGGTTTTGGGATAGAAACAGGACCATGGATGACTTTTACTTCTGCTCCCATGCGCTGCGCCGCTTTCGCCATTGCGAAGCCCATTTTTCCGGAACTTGGATTCGAAATAAATCGCACCGGATCGATATGTTCCCGGGTTGGTCCGGCTGTAACGATTACTCTTTTGCCTTCTAGTGGGCCTTTAATGGAGCCAATGATTTCACTGGCTTTTTCTAAGATGGCTGGAATTTCAGGTAACCGCCCTTTCCCATCTAACCCGCTGGCCAAAAACCCGGAATCCGGCTCCAAAATATGATAGCCAAATTCCTGAACCCGCTTTAGGTTTTCAGTTACGGAAGGCGATTCGTACATCTCGCCATCCATTGTAGGGCAAATCAAAATGGGAGAACGAGCCGCAAGTATGGTTGCGGTAAGCATATTATCAGAAATGCCATTGGCAATTTTGGCAAGTGTATTTCCCGTACAAGGAGCAATAATAAAAAGATCAGCCCATTCGCCCCAGTTAATGTGGCGCGTCCATTCACCAGGGTCGCTTTCATCGGGAAAAATCTCCACGGCAACGGAATGGCCGGAAAGGGACGTAAAGGTTTCTAAACCAACAAAGCGGATTGCTGAAGGAGTCATAGTGACTCGAACTTCGGCACCCGCTTTTTGAAATTCTCTTAGTAAAAAAACAGCTTTATAGGCTGCAATTCCTCCGGTAACACCTAAAATTATGCGTTTCCCGGAGAGCATTTTTTATTCGGCTTCTGGTCTTCGGTAGAAGATGGAATCCTCTTTCATTTCCTCAACAGATCGGCTGGTTGCATGAGGAAGTTTTTCAAAAGCTTTGGAAATTTGCTCTTGTTCTTCATTAAATGAAAATTCGTCGTCATCTTCGAACCCTTCGAAATACTGAAGTTTTTCATCCAGTTCTAATTTTTCCTGGGCGGCAATCTGGCGGGCTCTTTTTGCCATAATTACCAATAACTCGTATTTGTTACCAGTTACTTCTTTCAGTCTTTCAATGTCTAGTGTTTGAATCGGCATGTCTTTTTTATGAATTCATGAATTGGGATACTGCTTCTTTCACTTCTCCATAAGCAGTATCTAAATCGTCATTAACAATAATCCGGTCAAATTGATCGGCGTAATCAAGTTCTTTAATGGCACGTTCAAGGCGCAGTACCAGGCTTTCTTCGCTTTCGGTTCCGCGTTCTATTAAACGTTGTCTCAAAACATCGAAGGAAGGAGGTTTAATGAAAATACTGAGGCTTTCTTCCCCGTAAATTCTTTTCACATTTAAAGCACCCTTTACTTCGATGTCAAGCAAAACAAAATAGCCTGAATTTAGCTTTTTATCAACCTCAGAACGTAGAGTACCATATCGTTTTCCGCCATAGAATTCTTCCCATTCCAGGAAGTCCCCGGTATCGATTTTGGAGTTGAAATCATCCGGACTTAAAAAGTGATAATGAATTCCATTTTGCTCCCCCTCCCGCGGATTCCGGGTGGTGGCTGAAACAGAAAAACTAAGGGTATCAAAGTCGTTAAACAGTCGCCTGGCCAGGGTAGATTTGCCACCACCGCTGGGTGAAACTAGTATGATTATTTTTCCCTTCTTCAAATAAATCAAAATTTAAAATCCAAAACTGAGGATTGGATAGGGTTGATCTTTAGTTTTGAATTCCGGTTACTCGATATTTTGAACTTGTTCTCTGATTTGTTCCAGCATTTCTTTTGCCCGAACTACGTAATGGGCGATATCAGAATCATTGGCTTTTGAACCAATTGTATTCAGCTCGCGATTTATTTCCTGGGTTAGAAAATTCAATCGGCGCCCGGCTGGTTCAGGTTGCTCAATAGCTTCCAGGAAGAATTTGAGGTGAGCATCCATCCGGACAATTTCCTCTGTGATGTCCATCTTGTCTGCCATAATGGTAACTTCCATTTCCAGGCGGTCTTCATCCAGGTTCTCATCCTCTACTAGTTTTTGGATGCGTTCGTGCAGTTTATTGCGAACCTCTTCAGCTCGCCCAATAGTAATTTTTCCGATTTCTTCTATTATTTCTCCGATCGAATTTATTCTGGAAACGAGGTCATTTTTAAGTTGCCCACCTTCCTGGCTTCGCATCTGCATCAAATTTTCCAGGGCCTTTTTTGAAGCTATCTGAACCAATTCCCATTCCTTTTCGATAGTTTCTTCATCTTCTTCTTCAGGCACGAACACATCACCAAAACTCAGAACATTCTTTATGCTTACCGGTTCGTCAATTTCTGCTGCATGTCTCACATCGTTAAGCAAACGGGTGTACTCCTGAACTTTTTCGGTATCAACCTTAATATTGGGGCCTTTCTTTTCAAGTAAATCTACATTTACAGTAACGTTGAGTTTCCCTCGTTTTATCGATTTCTGGAACAGTTCTTTCAAAACCAATTCCTTGTCCTGAAGTTGCTGAGGCAGGCGAATGGAAACATCCAGGAAGCGACTGTTCAGTGTTTTAATTTCGACCGTGGCGTTGAGTCCGTTTTCAGCGGCCTCACCTCGCCCAAAGCCTGTCATTGAAATAATCATTTTTGAGAGCTCTAAAGATGAAAGAGTTTGCAAAGGTACGAAACCCAGCTATGGTTTAAAACTTGTGATTGGCTTGATTGAAGGTTTTAGTATCTTCAGCCGCAATGAATATTCTTGGCATTTCAGCATTTTATCACGACTCAGCGGCATGTTTGGTGCAAGATGGAAAAATTCTCTCCGCAGCACAGGAAGAACGTTTTACCCGAAGAAAACATGACCCTGATTTCCCGGTTAATGCGGCTACTTTTTGCCTGGAAGATGCCGGTCTGACCATTGATCAACTGGACGCTATTGTTTTTTATGACAAGCCTTTTCTGAAATTCGAGCGTCTATTGGAAACCTATCTTTCTTTTGCGCCCAGAGGTGTTCGTTCATTTATTACTGCAATGCCTGTTTGGTTAAAAGAAAAGATGTTCTTGAAGAAACTCATTTACGATGAGTTAAAAAAAGTAGGTGATTACAACAAGAAAGAGGTGAACTTGTTGTTTCCGGAACATCACCTGAGTCATGCTGC
This sequence comes from Balneolales bacterium, assembly GCA_022360375.1. Lineage (GTDB taxonomy): Bacteria > Bacteroidota > Rhodothermia > Balneolales > Balneolaceae > HXMU1420-13. The sequence continues at coordinate 1,501 of JAKSCW010000339.1, read as the reverse complement.
CAGTGCTTTTTATCCTTCTGAATTTGAAGAAGCAGCCATTCTTACCATCGATGGAGTAGGAGAGTGGGCAACGGCTTCTATCAGCCATGGAAAAGGGAACGGAATCAAGCTGCTTAAAGAATTGAAATTCCCCCATTCACTAGGGCTATTGTATTCTGCTTTTACTTATTTCCTTGGATTTAAAGTGAATTCCGGTGAGTATAAACTGATGGGTTTGGCTCCCTATGGAAATCCGGAGTCTAAGCTGGTTGACGAATATGTATCTAAGATTAAAAGTGAGCTAGTAGATATTCGGGAAGACGGTTCCATTTGGTTGAACCAGGAATATTTTGATTATGCAACCGGCCTTCGGATGGTGAAGCACAAAAAATGGGAAGAACTATTTGGGTTCTCCCGTCGGGAAGACGAAGCAGAACTGATGCAGCATGAAGCCGATTTGGCCTTAGCCATTCAGCGGGTTACAGAAGAAATTGTATTGAAAATGGCGGCTCATGCAAAGGAATTGACGGGAGCCAGTGCAATTTGTATGGCAGGTGGCGTGGCACTGAATTGTGTGGCGAATGGAAAGCTTCAAAACAATGGGATTTTTGAAGAAATTTACATACAACCGGCAGCTGGGGATGCGGGAGGTGCCGTAGGAGCTGCGTTAGCGGCACATTATTTGTACTTCGGGAAAGAGCGAATTCCTGAAAAACCGGATTCTATGAACGGGGCCTTTCTGGGCCCGGAATATTACCCTATTGATATTGAGCGGGCATTAAAAAAATACCGGTCTGTTTATGAAAAGCTTCCTGATGAGCAGTTGTTCCCTAAGGTTGCGGAAATCCTGGATGAAGGTAATGTTGTCGGATGGTTCAACGGAAAAATGGAATTCGGACCCAGAGCACTTGGAGCCCGCAGTATACTTGGGGATCCACGCCGAACGGACATGCAAAAAAAGTTAAACCTGAAAATTAAATACAGGGAATCATTCAGGCCGTTCGCACCCTCGGTACTTGCAGAAGATGCAAGTACCTATTTTGAACTGGAAACAGATTCACCCTACATGTTGCTCGTTCAACCTGTAAAAGAAGAACTGAGAGAAGAGTTACCGGGTGAATATAATGGGTTGCCGTTACGAGAAAAACTGGCAATAAAACGGTCCGATTTACCGGCCATCACGCACATTGATTTTTCAGCCCGGATTCAAACCGTTCATAAAGACACCAATCCCAGGTACTGGAATGTTATTAATGCATTTAAGGAACGAACGGGTTGTGGTATGGTGGTAAACACAAGTTTTAACGTGCGTGGAGAACCTATTGTTTGTACTCCGGAAGATGCATACCGGTGTTTTATGAATACAGAGATGGATTATCTGGTAATTGGTGAGTATGTTTTTGCGAAAACAGAACAACCTGAATGGGTTCAGAACATAGAATTCGAAAAGGATTGAGTTTGTGAGGTTCGAAGGTGCAAAGCGGTCAGTCATAATCGTCATCCTGAGCGAAGGCGAAGGATC
>JAKSCW010000534.1 GCA_022360375.1 Balneolales bacterium | reverse complement strand
TGGAAAAACACGGTATCCCGCCATTTCATTACGCGGGCTTAAGGAATTGAAGCCTGAATTAATTTTGCTAAGTAGTGAACCTTTTCCATTCAAAGAACAGCATATTGTGGAAGTAAAAGAAGCTTGTCCTTCTTCAAATATCCAACTCGTAGATGGGGAATGGTTCAGTTGGTATGGAAGCAGGATGATTTATGCCTTCAGGAAACTCAAAAACTGGCGTACGTTCATATAATGTTAATATTAGTTTCTGATCATGAGAGAATTAAACGGAGTCTACCATGAAAAAAATCGTTCATCTTCCCATTTTTGGTATAGCAATTTTTGCGCTGCTTATTGCAGGTTGCGATAGCTCAGGTTCTTCTACTTCACCAACAGATCCGGGAACATCATTCTCTATTCTCAGTGATTCAGTGATTCTTAATCCTTCCGGGTATGCCCCATTAACAGCAACAATAACTGTTGAAACCGCCGTTGCATCTAAAGTTGATCTGAGAGTACTCGGGAAAGACGAAACCAGTAATCTTGACCAGGCATTCACTGATGTTTCGACAACGCACGAAATACCGGTGTTGGGTTTATATGCCGATTACTCGAATATTGTACAATTAACCTTTTACTCCGAAAACGATGTTTTATTGGGCTCTGAAGAATACATGATCCCAACTGATCCCCTCATCCCGGATATGCCTGCGATAGAAATTGTGGTTGCCAACCTGGATGAAATGGATGAAGGCTGGACTTTTGTAAGTAATTTCGGACACAGAACGGGAGGAAATGTGGCTCCCCAACAGCCCTTCATGTTTGACCATAATGGGGACATTCGCTGGTTTTTAGATTTAGAAGATCACCCTGTTCTTGGTGGATTATTCTCCGACAATGGATTAGAAAGATTATTTAACGGAAACCTCTATTTCGGGGATCGAAACAGTGCTTCTATTTATGAAATGGATATGTTGGGTAATATTCTCAATTCCTGGCCACTAAATGGTTATAATTTCCATCACCAGGTTTTGGAAAAACCAAACGGCAATTTCGTATTCACTGCCGATAAGCTGGGGCTGGATACTGTAGAGGATTTTACAGTAGAAATAGATCGGGCAACCGGTTCCGTTGTCAATGAATGGGATTTCCGGGAATCTCTCCAGGAATCCAGGTTGGTAATGACTTCAGATACGGTAGATTGGTTCCATGGAAATGCGGTGGAATACGATCAGGATGATAATACCATTATGGTTTCAGGCAGAACCCAGGGCTTGGTTAAATTTGATGACGACAATAATGTTGTATGGATTATGAGTAACCATAATGGTTGGGGTACAAATGGCCGGGGAGAAGATCTTAATCAATACCTGCTCCAGCCATTAGACGCCAATAATCAACCCATTACAGATTCAGACGTGCTGAATGGATTTGAAAGTCATCCCGATTTTGAGTGGAATTGGTACCAACATGCTCCGCAAATATTGCCGAATGGCAACGTAATGCTCTTCGATAATGGAGACAACCGCAATTACAAATGGGAAGGCCCTTACAGCAGAGCCGTAGAATACGAGATTGATGAAGAAAACATGACCATTAAACAAGTCTGGCAATATGGCAAAGAGAGAGGAGCAGAACTCTTCTCTCAAATTGTATCAGACATTGATTATAACCCTGAAACAAGACATGTTTTCTTTTCTCCCGGAGCTATTCGCTACAATGATGAACGCTATGGAGTAGTTGTTGAAGTGGATTATGACACTAAAGAAGTACTATTCGAAGCGAAGATCACTCCCCCGCAGGCGGCATGGAACTTTATTACCTTCCATCGCACAGAACGGATGACTATTTATCCATTTTCGGGAGCGATACTTCAGAAAAAGAGGGGATCGTTTGATCGCTTAATTACTACCCGAAGCAGGTAATACTACGCAAATGACTTGATCACTTTTTCCATTTTTTCTTTGACCAGGTCATTTCTGAGGTTACCTAAACTTCCAATATGGGTATGCTTAATTTCAGAAGGAGGCTCGAAGTTCCCAGATTGAATTTCTGAACTTACCTTTTGATAAGCATCCCTGAATGGAATACCCTGAAGTACCAATTCATTCACTTTTTCTACTGAAAAAACCAGTGCATATTTAGGATCTTCGAGGATTGCTTCGCTAACCTGAATTTTACTTACTGAATAGTCAGTTATTCTCAAACAATTTTTTAACTCTTCAATTGCAGGAAACAACAGTTCTTTCAGAAGTTGAAAATCACGGTGGTACCCAGAGGTTAAGTTTGAGGTAAGAGTGGATACAGAGGTTGGCAAAGCACTTAAAACATTTGTTTTTGCCCGCAGCAACTCAAACACATCCGGATTCTTTTTGTGGGGCATAATACTCGACCCGGTGGTTAATTCATCCGGGAGTTTCAGAAACCCAAAATTCTGACTGTTGTACAAGCAAACATCTGATGCCAGTTTATTTAGTGTACCTGCCAACGAAGCAACGCCAAAAGCCATTAATTGCTCAACTTTTCCCCTGCCCATTTGGGCATAAACAACATTCACGTTCAAATCCTCAAAGTTGAGCAAACGGGTCGTTTCCTCTCTATCTAAAGGAAAGGAAGAGCCATACCCGGCCGCTGACCCTAAAGGATTTTGATTAACGATCGCCAGCACTGATTGCATCAGTATGAGGTCATCCACCAAGCTTTCCGCGTAAGCAGCAAACCATAAACCAAAACTGGAAGGCATGGCAGCCTGAGTATGGGTATATCCCGGCAACAAAATATCTTTGTGCACCTCGCTCTTCCCCAATAACTGATTAAACAATTTTTGAGCTAAAGATGCAATTTCTATTAGCTGTTCACGAAAAAATAATCTTAAATCAACCAAAACCTGGTCATTTCTGGATCTTCCGGAATGCACTTTCTTACCTACATCTCCCAGTTTTCTGGTTAACATCAATTCAATTTGGGAGTGAACATCCTCAACACCGTCTTCTATTTCAAATTTACCAGGTTCAATTACTTCTTCAAGAATCCGGTTCAATTCTTTGGTCAGAACTTCCAATTCGTCCTTCCGCAGTAACCCCACCGATTCCAGCATAGTAATATGGGCGATCGTTCCCTGTACGTCGTACTTAGCCAGCTTAAGATCAAGTAAACGATCATTTCCTACTGTAAATG
>JAKSCW010000195.1 GCA_022360375.1 Balneolales bacterium | reverse complement strand
CAGACGATTTGGATTTTGTGAACGACCCAGAAGATTTAGGGAAAGTAATCTCTTTGATCGAACAAAGGCTTTACGGGTTGTTTAACTGATTGTACCGCAGTTCTAAGTTCCTTATCTTTGTGGGCTGTTAAGGAGATTAACTATGTTTAAGTTTAAGATCTTTGAAATTCCTGAAGGTAAAAGTACCCGAGCTTTAAGTCTTACAAGTGATGATTTAGATTTAGGGGAAATAAAATTGAACACAGGTTCAGTCAATATCGATTTTGATCGAACTTCACAGTTCATTCGTTCGGTTCTTGTATTAGACGTAATGGTAGAACTTGTATGCGATCGTTCGCTGGATGTGTTTGATTTTGTTGTAAATCAGTCTTATGAGATTCTTTTTAAATTTGATATGGTGGAAGAATCAGCTGATGAGCAGGGAGCAATCAGGAATATAGATCATGCGTCAAAGCAGATAGACATAGGACAAGATGTGCGTGACACAATTCTTGTTAATCTTCCGGCAAAGAAATTACATCCGCGATTTTTGGATGATGAAGGTAACCCAGTCGATTTTCTGGAGCAAAAATTTGGAGAAGCTTCGGATGATAAGGAAGAGGTTATGGATCCAAGATGGGCGGCTTTAAAGCAATTAAAGAAATAATTAGTAGAAAGTAGAAAATGGCACATCCTAAACGAAAGACTTCGAAGGCTAGAAGAAATCAAAGAAGATCTCATCATGCAATTTCGGACGTTACATTGGCAAAATGTTCAAATTGTGGTGAACTTCACCGCTATCATCATGCTTGCCCGGCTTGCGGTTATTACAGAGGAAGACAGGTACTAAAAGTAGCCAACTAATCGACGCATGGTTATAGCTGTAGATGCGGATGGTGGCGATTATTTTCCTAAAAATCCTGTAGAAGGTTCACTTCAGGCTTTACAAGAAGACGTATCCTTAAAAATCATGCTGGTGGGCCCCCGGGAGCTAATTACAAAGGAACTGGAAAAGCACAACTACGATCCGGAACGGCTGCAAGTTGTGGATGCTCCTGAAATAATTGGAATGGAAGAGTCTCCCGCTTCTGCAGTTCGGGATAAGCGAAGCTCATCTATTGTGGTAGGACTAACCCTACATAAAGAACGTAAGTGTGATGCGTTCTTAAGTGCAGGGAATACAGGAGCGCTATTGGCGGCTTCAACAGTTATTCTGGGAAGGTTGAAAGGTGTTTTACGCCCAACAATTGCTTCTTATTATCCTACTTTGAAAGGCTTCAGATTGTTAGTTGATGCCGGCGCTAACCTGGAAATGAAACCTGATCAGGCTGTTCAGTTTGCAAAAATGGGTCAGGTTTTTTGTGAGGTACTCATGGGTATAAAAAATCCTACCGTAGGCTTGTTAAATGTAGGAGAGGAAGAAGAGAAAGGCACAGAAGTAATGAAGGAAATTCATGAAGCGCTTAAAGCAGTTGATGGATTTATTGGAAATATAGAAGGTCGCGATATTTTTCCAGCAAAATCTGATGTGTTTATTTCTGATGGTGTGGTTGGCAACATTCTTCTTAAATTTGGTGAATCCATACCTGCGGCATTAAAGCAAATGGTAAAAGGGGCTGCTAAGAATGGGATTATGGCTAAAATATCTCTTCTTGCCGCTCGCAAAATTTTAAAAACTTCACTTAGCCCTTTTAATTACGAAAACGTTGGCGGAATTCCTTTTCTTGGTGTAAATGGCGTTAGTATGGTCGGGCACGGAGGGAGTTCAGCGCTGGCTATAAAAAACATGATAAAAAGTGCTGTTAGTTGTGTAGAAAACAACATTAATGGTAAAATTGTCGCATCTCTTAATTGATCAACATCTTATATGCAAGTAAAACGAGCTAAGATTTCAGCTAT
>JAKSCW010000279.1 GCA_022360375.1 Balneolales bacterium | reverse complement strand
GTTGTGGCAGGTTTGATGTAGTTGAAAAAATCGTAATTAGTCCAACAACGGGAAGCATTTTTTACGGGGCAAATCTATTTGGCATTTATAAATCAACCAATGGCCTGGCTACCCAAACACATGTACTTGGTGAACGCGGCGATCATTTTTATGCAGATGTAGAAGTAAATAGTAATGGCGTTGTTATTGCTGTAGTATCAGCATCTTTTATTGCAGGGCCTGGCTTGTCTGATCCGGGCATTTATATTTCTTCGGACGATGGAGAAAACTGGACTAATATAACCCCCAATTCTTTTCCGGTTGTGCCTGCGCGAAGTGTAATCGGTATTGCTCCTTCAAACCCCAATATTTTCTTTGTATTTAATGATGAAACAGGCAATGCTGAGGATTTATCACTTTTCCGTTTTGATATCACGAATATCAATGATATTCAGGTAAGCGATCGTACGCCTGGCATCCCCAATTTTGGTGCATATGACGATATTCCAAATAAACGAGTTGGAGACTTAGACCCCCAGGGTGGATATAACTTGATGGTTAAAGTTCATCCTACAAATCCTGACGCTGTATTTTTAGGTGCTACAAACTTATTCCGCTCTACTGATGGGTTTTCTACTACTCCACCTGTTGATGGTAACGGGGATACGGATCCCAGTGTAGCCTCTACTTATTGGATCGGGGGCTATAGTACGGCCAATAATGTGAGTCAATACGAAAACCACCATGCTGATCAGCATAACCTTGTTTTCGATCCAACCAACCCAAATCGTGCCTTTAGTCTTCATGATGGTGGTATTAGTGTTACCGAAAACATATTGGCCACCCCTGTAGTTTGGAGCGATATTGATGACGGTTACAATGTAACTCAATTTTATACCGTCTCTATACATCCTGATGAGAACGATCCAAGAGTAGCCGGAGGAACACAAGATAATGGCTCTCCCTACTTTTTGTTTGATGTAGAGGATGGACCTAGTAATTCTGTTGACCCTTCTTCGGGTGATGGAGCTTTTAACTATGTTGGTGATGATATCTTTTTGACTTCTTCACAGCGTGGTGTTCTGCTCAGTTATGAGTATAGCGGATTTAATGTAACCGAATTCTCTTACGTGTACCCTAGTAACGCCACTAACCAGTTATTCATACATCCGGTAGCAGTAAATCCTTCGAATGAGAGTTATGTATTCTATCCTGAGAATGACCACCTTTGGCGTAACGACCAGATACTAAGCTTACCCAGAAACACAAATAGCGAAGGAACAACCCAGGGTTGGGATGAATTGAATAACGTTAGTGTAGATAATACCCACCAGATAACGGCTCTTGAATTCAGTACATCAAATCCCGGCAACAGGCTTTATTTTGGTGGATCTGATGGAGATTTAGCCCCCATCATAAAGCGCTTAGATGACATTAATGCAACGGATGGTGAAGTAGACATTTCCATCCCACTCGCAGCGGGCGGAGGGTACGTTCATGACATTGCTGTGAACCCTGAAAATGGAAATGAACTGGTAGTTGTACTTTCAAATTATAACATCGAAAGTATTTGGTATTCTAATAATTCAGGTCCCAGCTGGACAGCCATCGGTGGAAACTTAGAAGGAGAAAATGGTCCTTCGGTCAGAAGTGCTGCCTTTGCACCTTCAAGTAATGGAAATTATATATTTGTTGGAACAAGCATTGGATTATTCTTTACAGAAACCCCCAACGAAGAGCACACCCAATGGACCCAGGCCGCTGAAAATGTAATTGGAAATGTTGTGGTGGCAGATCTTGATTACCGAACTACCGATGATTTATTGGCAGTTGGAACTCACGGACGAGGGGTCTTTATCGGTAACATTGGAATAACTACTTCCAATGAAGACGATTCAGGCGTTCCATCCGGGTTTGTACTTCAGCAAAACTATCCAAACCCATTTAATCCAGGTACAAGCATAAATTTCTCTCTTCCTGTGAACAGCAGGGTTACATTAACGGTATTTGATGTTGCCGGACGTGAAGTCGCTCGTTTACTAGATAATGAAATCCTTTCATCCGGTTCGCACGATGAACTTTTTGATGCTTCAAATTTGGCAAGCGGAACCTACATCTATCGCTTAGATGCTGTTCCTGTTTCAGGAGGAAGTGTTTTCTCTCAAACCAAAACCATGACATTGATTAAGTAAATAAAAAAGGCGGTTCAGAGACCGCCTTTTTTATTTAAATGGAATTCAATAACTCAATGAATTCATCCTGAAGTATCGCACCTTTGTTTTTCGCATAAAATGAGTGCAGATTCTGAGAAGCCTGTTTCCCTCCGATTTCAGGATCAGCTTTTTCAGCCAGGTATTTGTCCTGAACGTCTGATGGTCGTGGCCCCCATTCTCCCAATGGTTCCAGACTTTTGGCATCCAGAATAATCACTTTTGGGATGGAACGACTTACTCCGTTAGTAAGAAACTGATCCATAATTTCGGGGTGTTCATCCCGTAAAATCACCCGGAGTTCCACGTTGTTACTCTGTTCTGCCATCAGGTTGATGTATGGTAACAATTGAGCCGAATCACCACACCAGCCTTCGGTTAAGGTTAACCATATTTGTGGTTGTACCAGATTCTGTAAGGTCGAAATCATTTCTGAATTCAATTCCCCTTTTTTGTCAATTCGGTTTGTTCTCGAGATGTTCAATTTGGTGTAATTCAACATGCTCTCGGTATTGTCCTCATTAGTTGTTTTCCCTTTGGTAAACAGCTTTTCTGTATAGGCATTAAATTCTGAATAGCTAAATGCCTGGTCAATAACTTCTCTCGTAATTGGGGTTTGGATAATAGTTTTCATCGTTTCTCCTTTAAAAAATAATACGATGAAATTTACGAACCTGTTCCCTTTCAGGTGATTGAAAGGATCAATACTGATGATAGTATAAACACAACAAAACTGAACGATGCTAAAAATTTGATTTTCATAACTTTATCATACTCATTTCGCTCCCCTTTCAAGCGAAAAAGAATAGAACCAATAATTACTCCTGCTCCTATACTCAGCGTGAAAAACACTACTGCCAAGCCCATCAATTTCACATAGAGAAAACCAGCTACTATTAATGAACCACATACATACAACACCACATAAAACAGCCTTACGCTTTCTAGTCCGAATTTCATTGCAAATGTAGTATCGCCACGGGCCTGGTCTTCTTCCACCTGATAGATTTGCGATACCGGGTACAAACTCAAAATGATAAGCGCAACCCCCAGTGCCACCATGCCATCAGAAAACCCCAGCGTTTGTTGCCCGGCAGCCAGTATACCCAGTAAAAAAGAATTAGTACCGGTACTTATACCAATCGCCACCAAGCTCAAAACCGGATCACCTTTCCAGCGGGCAAGTGGCGTGGAGTATAGCCAGAACAACAGCATACTGGTGGCATAAATCACCGAAAATTTCAACCCGACAGAAACTGCCCAGGTTAAACCGATGAATTGTATCAATAATGAAGTTGTCCACATCCAGGGCATCATTTTTGGAGGTAATTTCAATCCGCCAACCGGACCTTCGTCTTTATCCCAATAAGAATTATAGGCAGTAGCACCTCCGAATAACAGAATATGTACATTCAGAAATTGAAACCCGTATTGGTGCCAGTTGATGGCTTCTACGAACAGCATGGCCAATAAATACCCCCCGGAAAGGATGAAAAACTGGTAATGTAATCGCAGATGAAGAATGAAATGTTTGATTTCGAGCAGCATCAACTCAATTAACGTTGAATTTCTTATTTTTGAGAAATGAACTCAGAAGTACTGGAAGTTAGAAAAACCGTGTTAAGCCACAATGATTGGCTGCAGAAAAAATCTGCCCATGAAGCCCGTGTGGAAGAACTCACCGGAAAATATCTTGAGAATCGATCACGACATATCAAACAACCGGTAATGGACTTCCTGTTCGAATATTATGCTTTCCGGCCTTCTGCACTGAAACGATGGAGCCCCGGTTTTGGAACTGGGTTGGAAGTTCGCTCAGGTGCCGGATTGCCCGCATTAAGGGAACTAAAAATTGAAAATGGTGTGGCTTTCCTTGATCCGGCATTATTCCCGGAAAAACGACTTAAGTCTGCGCAGTGGATTTTACAGATGTTGAAAAACACCGAAAAACAACGAGCTGCTTTTGGTTGTTTTGGAATGCACGAATGGGCAATGGTATATAAAACTGATGGAGTACGGCATGCTCAGTTAAAACTGAGAATGGAGCCCCGGGAACTGGCCGAATTTGTTGAGTCGCGGCCGTTGGTGTGCACCCATTTTGATGCTTACCGTTTCTTCACTCCCGAGGCCGTTCCTTTGAACAAGCACCAGCTTTCCCGCGAGCTTTTTGCCGATATGGAACAACCGGGTTGCATTCATACGAATATGGATTTATACAAGTGGGCGTACAAACTGTACCCATGGATTCCAAGCCATCTCATCCTGGAAGCCTTTGAACTGGCCTGCGAAGCCCGCACCATTGATATGAAGGCCAGTCCCTATGATTTGGCCGCTGATGGATTGGAACCTATAAAAATTGAAACCGAGTCTGGCCGGCTGGAATACATAGAAGCCCAGCAAGCTATATTTGAAAAGGGAAAACCAGTACGAGAGCAGCTTATCAGGTAGTATGAGACACTGTTAGAGATATTTTGATTTTCATTACATTTTGAAAAGTGATACTTTAGTATCACTATGAAAACAGAATTGGTTACCACTTTAAAGCGAGAAGCAACAAAAGTCCTGAAGGAACTCCGGGAGAAAAAAGAACCCGTACTTATAACCGAGCATGGTAAACCTTCTGCCTATCTTGTAGATGTTGATCATTTCCATACCCTGCAGAAAAAACTTACCATACTTGAAAGAATCGCCAGAGGGGAAAAAGCCATTTCCGAAGGCAGAATTGTCTCCAATGAGGATGCTAAAGAGCGCCTTTCCAGATGGCTGAAATAATCTGGACGGAACCTGCCTTACAATCTTTAGACGAAATCGCTGATTATATTTCTTTAGAAAACATCGCAGCAGCTCAACAAGTTGTTCAAAAGGTTTTTGATCGGGTTGACCAATTGTCAGCGAATCCACTTTCCGGGAGAGAAATACCTGAACTGGAAACATCCATCTTTCGCGAAGTGATTATTTCACCTTGCCGTGTCTTCTACAGAGTAGACAAAGAGCAGCTATTCATTGTGGATGTGATGAGAGAAGAACAACATTTTAGAAACCCGTTCTTTTAAATATGTATTTGTCATTTCCCTTTCTTACAACTTGAAAAAAATCCTGC
>JAKSCW010000533.1 GCA_022360375.1 Balneolales bacterium | reverse complement strand
TATGAACCTGACCTTAAATGATATTGATGTATTCGAAATTCACGAGGCCTTTGCAGGACAGGTATTGGCGGTTTTAAACGCTTTAGATTCGGATGATTTCGCAAAAGAATCGTTACACAGAGAACAAAAAGTCGGACAAATCCCGATGGAAAAGCTAAACACATTAGGAGGATCGCTTTCTTTAGGGCATCCGTTTGGCGCCACGGGAGTCCGGCTTGTAACGACTGCGGCAAACCGCCTTATACGGGAAAATGGAAAATATGCCCTTGTTTCCGCTTGTGCTGCCGGAGGCCAGGGCCATGCTATTATTTTGGAACGGTATATGAGCTAAAATTTCAAGTCCCCCCTCGAGAGGGGATTTAGGGGTGTGTTGGAAACACCCCTCAGAATGAATCGCCGCGAACCGATTCATTCATCTCCCTTCAAGGGGAGACAATCAAAAATTTATATGGATCTCCAATGAGCTACTTACAACTGGAAATTAAAGAACAAGTCGCCATCATCAGCCTGGACAAACCCGGCGAAAAAGTGAACACACTGGATGAATCGATGATGAGCCAGTTCAGTGAAATCCTGGATTCGATCGAATCCAACCCGGAAGTGATCGGTGTTATACTCATCAGCAGGAAGAAAGACAACTTCATCGCTGGCGCAGATATTGAGATGTTTACAGCACGCGAAACAGCCGAAGAAATGGAGCAACTCAGTATAGACGGTCATTCCATTTTGAACAGAATCGAAGCTTACCCAAAACCGGTAGTAGTTGCTATTCACGGAAGCTGTATGGGAGGCGGACTCGAACTCTCCATGGCGTGCTCTTACCGTATTGCTTCCAGCCATCCTAAAACTATTCTCGCTCTTCCCGAAGTAAAACTGGGAGTAATTCCAGGTACTGGTGGCACCCAGCGTATGCCCCGGCTTATAGGAATCCAAAAAGCATTGAGTTATATGCTTACCGGGGGCAATATATACGCACACAAAGCCAAAAAAATTGGCCTTATAGATGAACTCACCCACAAAGATGCTCTTGAAGAAGCTGCAGTTAAAGCGGTTCATAAGCTTACGGGCTCAAAACCTTTTCATCGAAAAGACAAAAGAAGCCTGGTTGAACGGTTACTGGAAGGAAATAGAATCGGGCGAAGTATCATCTTCAAACAAGCTGGAAAGAAAACGCTTGCGCAGACCAAAGGAAATTACCCCGCCCCAATATATATCATCGAATCGGTGAGGTATGGCTATAAGCACGGTTTGAAGAAAGGTTTGTTAAACGAAGCCCGGCTTTTTGGGGAAGCCGGGGCAACTTCTGAATCCCGGGCTTTAGTAAATCTATTTTTCGGAATGACCGGAGCCAAGAAGAATCCTCTCGAAAACGAGGCAAAACCTGTTAAAACTATTGGTGTGTTAGGAGCAGGATTAATGGGTGCAGGGGTTGCAGATGTAAGCATCAACAAAGGCAGGTACAAGGTGCTACTAAAAGACCGAACACAGGAAGATGCCGCTAAAGGTGAAAAGGTGATTTGGGAAGGGTTGAACAAAAAAGCAAAAAAACGAATTATCACAATTTTTGAGCGCGACCAGGTATTCAGCCGGGTTACCGGAACCGATTCGTACGACGCCTTTAACAAATGTGATGTAGTTATTGAGGCCGTTTTTGAAGATTTAGAATTGAAACGGCGCATCGTAGCCGAAGTAGAGGCAAACACGAAAGAACACTGCATTTTTGCTACAAACACATCTTCATTACCTGTTAAAGACATTGCCGAAGGCGCAAAGCGACCTGAAAATATTATCGGAATGCATTACTTCTCGCCCGTGCAGAAAATGCCGCTGCTGGAGATCATCACAACACCCCGAACCGCGGATTGGGTAACTGCTACCGCATACGATATTGGGGTGAAGCAAGGCAAAACCGTGATTGTGGTGAATGATGGTCCCGGGTTTTACACCACAAGGATTCTTGCTCCTTATATGAACGAAGCTTTGTTGCTTTTGGAAGAAGGAGCTTCCGTTGAATTCCTTGAAAAGGTGATGAAAAAATTCGGTTATCCGGTAGGCCCCATGGCCCTGCTCGACGAAGTGGGAATGGACGTAGCCTCTCATGTGGGTGATACAATGTCGCCATTGTTTAACGCGCGGGGTGGAAAACCTTCTTCAAAAGCGAAAGAGTTGATGAAAGCAGGTTACCTGGGACGCAAAAACGGACAAGGGGTATACGATTATTCCGGGAAGAAAAAGAAGGTGAATAGCGGGATATATCAATTCTTTGGTGGAAACAAGCGAACCGATCCGGATGTGGAAGTTGCTCAACAGCGAATGGGGTTGATGATGGTGAATGAAGCTGCTTATTGCCTGCAGGAAGAAATCCTGAAATCTCCAACTGACGGAGACTTAGGTGCGATTCTTGGGCTGGGGTTTCCTCCCTTCACCGGCGGGCCGTTCCGCTACCTCGATCATGTTGGTATTGGAAATGTAGCCGACCGATTGAAAAAATATGCGGATGAATTCGGCCCCCGCTTCAAACCAGCCCCTGTTTTGGAATCGTATTCTAAAGCCAGAAAGAGGTTTTATTCTTAAGATCAGTTAATACTAAAAACCCTTACTCTTTCTTAAATTACCTGAAACAATTCCACCGGGTGAGGTTACTTCTTTTTATTTTATTAATTCTTTGGGGAACTCCGGCCTGGGCTCAAAGCTTATCCATTCATGCTATCGAGGTGTATTTCCCTGCATACACCGGCACCGGGCAATTGGATACCTTTCAGGATTTCATCGCAAACACGAAAGAACCCTTACTTTTCCAAACCAATTTTGCAGAAACCACCAGGAATAGCCTGGAGTTAACGTACGCAGGTTTTGATATTGACTTCGTTTTCAGAAATGATG
>JAKSCW010000529.1 GCA_022360375.1 Balneolales bacterium | reverse complement strand
TTCAGGTGTTTCTAAAGAAAGCTGACCAAGTCCGGCGCTTCCCATTGCGATGAATAAATAATTCTGAAGTCGTGCCACGCCAAGTGGTTGTTCAGGGAGAAGGGTTGAGGAGTAAACGCCAAGTACAGAGGTGGGCTCAAGTACGGTGAGTCGTTTGCTATCACCATACAAATAAGCGAAACGGATATCGGCATCCATGGTATCTCCGCGGCGCTGCATTCCCGAGGAAGTGTACAACCACTGAAGAGAATCTTCATACACCCGGAAAACAGCCATTCCTTCCAGTTCCGACAACACATATAAATGGGAAGTAGAAGCCTGGATGGTTTTTATGTTCGGGATATCAAAGATGTTGGAATAGTTCTGAGCGATTTGAGTTTGGGCGTTTCCGGAAGAAGAAAAAGCGGCCAGCAGTCCAAACAGAAGTAAAAATCTTGAGTAATAGCGCATAGATAATTATAGCCAATTGTGTTGCTTATACCAACGTATGGTACGTGAAATCCCTTCATTTATTGGCATCGAAGGAGCATAACCAAGTTCCTTTTTTGCCAGATCTGAAGAGCATACCCATTCATGGGTCATTTCTTTGGTTTTCTCTCGATTCACTACCGGGTAAGAACCAAAAACGGAAGCTCCCGCTTCAACCACAGCGCCAATTCTGGTAATCCATTGGGGTTTGATTTTGATAGGAACCGCCTTTTTGTTTAATACAATCGAGGTTATTTCCCGAATCTGGTTCCAGGAATAAGAGTCCTCATCACCACCCAAAAAATAAGTGAAAATACCGGGGTCCGTTTTTTGCGATGCTAACATAATACCGTCGATTAAATCCTTCACGTATACCATCGAAAGCCGGGGGTGGTTCCCGTCACCTACTATCGGGCAAATACCCAGGTTAAAAGTTTTGAAAAAAGCATAAATATCAGCTTCCCGGGGCCCGTAGACAGCAGGTGGTCGTAAAATTTTAACACTGCATTCTTTTTTGGCCACCCGGCGAATCATTTGTTCCATTTCCAATTTGGATTCCCCATACATGCTCACCGGGGTTCCCTGGTCTTTTTCTGTTAATGGGGTACCAAAGCTTGGACCAGCTGCTGCGAGTGAAGATAGAATTACCACGTTTTTAACGTTCTTCTTTTGGGCAAGCATTAACAAGTTTTCGGTGGCATCTACATTTGCCTGGGTGAATTCCTTTTTTGAAGGGGCCCGAACAACACCCGCCACATGGAAAATGGTATCAACTCCTGTTAATGCGTCACTTATGATTTGGAAATTGTTCAAATCTCCCTTAATTCTTTCGAATTGCATTTCGGTGAGCCATTTATCACTTGAACGAACCAGGCACCTAACTTCTTTATAATCGGTAGAATTGATGAGTGCCTCTGCCAAATGACTACCAACAAATCCTGTTCCACCAGTAACAAAGGCAATCATAAATGTTTATATTAAGAGGATGAATTATTGTTAATAGAACGAATAAATCGTGTAGCTTTGTAGACGGAAGATACGAATCTACTTTTTGCTTTTAAACTGTATGAAAGAACTTCGAGTTGCCATTTTTGCTGGCAATTATAATCACATCAGAGACGGCGTTTCACTTACATTAAACCGTTTGGTAGCATTTTTGGAGGAAAGAGGTATCCCCGTACTTGTGGTGGGTCCTGATTCAAAAAAGCCTGCCTTTAAACATAATGGTGAACTGGTTCATACCCCGTCAATTCCCATGCTGGTTCCAGGGAGAGGAGAATATAAGATTGCCACCGGGCTAAACAGGAATGCCAGGAAAAGATTGAAAGAGTTCAACCCGACGATTCTGCATACTGCTACCCCGGATGGGTTGGGCATCGCTGCTTTTAAATGGGGGAGAAAGAACCGTATCCCGGTTGTTACTTCCTATCACACGCATTTCTTAAGCTATGTTAAGTACTACGCCCTGTACCTGATGCCCGTTATGTACCCCAGCAAACTGATTTTCCAGTGGTTTTATAAAAATGTAGATGAAGTTTATGTGCCCACCCAATCTATGATTGATGAATTAGGAGAGGTTGGCATTAAAGGAAATATGAAAATATGGGCCAGGGGAATTGACCTGAACCTGTTCCATCCATCAAAAAGGGATTTGGAATGGCGGCGGTCCAAAGGTTTTGCAGATAATGATATAGTGGTGAGTTTTGTTTCCAGGTTGGTTTGGGAAAAGGACCTTAAAACATATATGAAAAGTGTAAGCAATCTTCAAAAAGTAAATCCAAAAGTACGGGCTTTGATTGTAGGCGATGGCCCCGCACGGCCAGAAGCAGAAGCAATGTTTCCGCATGGTCATTTTACTGGTTTTGCTACCGGTGAAGACCTGGCAAGAGCCTACGCAAGCAGCGATATTTTTCTTTTTCCTTCCCATACAGAAACGTTTGGGAATGTTACACTGGAAGCTATGGCCAGTGGTCTTCCCTGCATAGTGGCCGATGCTATTGGGAGTAAGTCGTTGGTAGAAAACGGTGTGAATGGCTTTTGGGCAGAAAAGGAAAATGAAAAAGAATTCACTGAGAAGCTTGAAAAAATTGTATCGGACGAATCCCTTCGAAAAAGCATGGCTGAAGAATCCCGAAAACTGGCATTGAACTACCGCTGGGAAGACATCAACTCAGGGTTGGTAGAAAATTATAAGGAAGTAATTGACCGGGCAGGTACGAACTAATGCGAATT
>JAKSCW010000528.1 GCA_022360375.1 Balneolales bacterium | reverse complement strand
TCGATTTGGAAGTGCTCATCATAGATTCTGTCATTTCCTTCAACATCCCGGATTTCGTCGATAAAAGAACCGGCATAAGAAAGAGCAACTCTGCCAGAGAACCCTGATTTCTCATAAGAAAGTGCAAAATTACCGGTGTTTTCAGCCTGTCCGGGTAACGAAACAGTGCGTGCATCTCCATCTGCACTTGTAAGTTCCGCTTCCGACCAACTGTAAGTATAGTTTGCATAAACCCCAAAACCGGTGGCGAAACCAGGCAGGAAAGTAAGCTGTTGTTGCAGATTGATTTCGAACCCGGCCAGGTCAGCATCGCCCCCATTCACAGGCTGAACGGCTTGATAACCTGTGTATGGACCTGTTTCTGTAAAATCAAAACTTGTAACGTATATGAAGTCAGAAATCTGCTTATAGAAAACGCCTGCTGAGATGATACCAACCGAATTAAAATAGTACTCTCCCAGAAGATCGAAATTCATAGAAGTAGTTGCTTCAAGTGCAGGGTTACCAAGTTCAATTTCCTGGTCTTCCCGGCTAATAACGCGATATGGTGCTAAATCGAAATAGTTTGGTTTAGCGAAAGAATTGGTCCATGCCGCCCGAACATTCACCAGTGGTGTTATCTGGTAGGTTAAGTGAATCATAGGAAGGAAGAAGGAGTAGTCATTCGTTCCTGTAGTGGTAGTAGCGCCCAGATAATCTCCATCCTCGTTAAATTCTACAACCCGGGCAGAATATTCTACATCAGTGAATTCGTAACGAGCACCAATTAATCCGCTCAAATTGCCTCTTCGAAGTTCTGTCATCAGGTAGCCGGCAAAGGTGTTTTCTGTGGCATCATAGGTTTCGGCTTCCGAATCGGACTCACTATCTTCTGACTCAAATTCTGCATCGAAAGAGCCACGGTTGTTCTCAAAGAAATTTTCTAAAGCATCAGGATCAGGGAATAAACCAATACCGTTTGCATAGTTTCCGTCTAAGAAGTCATCATCTTCGAATGATCCTTGAACATCACTCCATAAGAAATTACCGTCATATCCATAAATCCGAATATCGGGAGATCGCTCTTTTTCCTTTGTTCTTACTAACCCGCCAAACTTTAATTCTCCACTTATATCGTTCCCTAAAGTATAATTATTGGTAAGGTTTAAGCGAGCCGTATAGTTCTGATCGCTGTTGAATTCTGAACTTTCTTCGAACTCATCGAATTGATAGGCAGAATAATTGTAAGCATTTGTAGTAGCGGAAGAGAATTGTGGGTAATCAGGATCACTAACATCAAAAACCACATCTTCGGCGGCTACTTCACTTTCAAAAGCAACGTTTCTGTCATATGGGGTATTTTGATCAGCGTATGCGTAGGAAAACATGTAATCTACTTTCCAGGTTTGTCCTAATGCATGTTCCCCTCCTGCAGAAAAAGTAAAGATTTTTTGCCTCTCAAGGCGATCCTTTAATTCACGGGTGAATTTGTCAGTTTCAACAGTAAACCTTCTCCGGAATTCAGTATCGGTAAAATAATTGAAGGCCATGTTGGCAAATAACATAGATTGATCACCAAGTTGATAATCAACAGAAGCCACACTACCCCAGCGCTCACGATTCAGTTCATAGTCACGTAACTGCAATTCCTGTAAAGCACCACTATCATATTCCATTTCATTATTGTTGGAAGCACGATTGGAATTGTTATAACTGCTTGAGATCAGGAAACCCAGGTCTCCATCCATTAACCGGTCCCCGTAGGTAAGAGCCACCAAACCACCAAAAGGAGATAAATCCTGGGCCAGGTTATTATAACCGGGTGCAATAGTAGCTTTAAGAACTCTTCGATTACGCACTGAAAGGGTATTAAGATTTACTGATCCACCAATGGCATCTCCATCCATATCGGGAGTAATGGCTTTATTTACCTCGATGCTGGAAAGCACATCGCTTGGAATCATATCTAATGCAACGAAACGGACAGAACCTTCAGGTGATGGAACTTGTTCGCCATTAATGGTGATGTTGCTCAGGTTTGGGTTAGTTCCGCGAATTTGAACGTACCGGGCCTCACCCTGATCTTGTTGGATAGAGATAGCCGGTATCCTTCGAAGGGCATCGGCCACATTTTGATCCGGAAAGCGACCAATCAAATCTGAAGCGACCACATTCTTAATATTAACGGCTGTTTTTTGCTGGTTAAGCGCTGCAGCTTGTCCCTGGCGTATACCCTGAACGGTGATACCATCTAATTCAAGGAAGTTATCCTGAAGCTCTATGTTCACCATTTCTGTGGTACCCGGTCTCACCTCAATTTCAATTATGCGGGTAGTAAAACCGATGTAGGAAACAGAAAGTGAATATTCCCCACCCGGAATATTTTTTAATGTAAATTCCCCATCGTAGTTGGTACTGGTTCCAAAAGAAGTTCCTTCAAGAACGATGTTAGCACCAGCTAGCGGTTGTTGAAATGTGGCATCAGTAATCAAACCGGTGATGGACCCATTTGATTGTGCCTGTATTTTAACGGAAAGAAAAGCTAAAATGATTATAGTAAGTAGCGATAGGTTTTTCATTATTGTCCAGATAGTTAGGATTTGAAGATGGTACCTATTCGCTGTTTTGTAACTGTTTTCTATTTGTTATTGCATTATTAATTATCTGAATAGAATGAGACTCTGGGTTTTATATAGTACTGTTTTATTGTGTGTTATTTTTTTTGCTGGTTGTGGTTCTTCCCATAAACTCTCAAGTGTTGAGTATACCGATTTGGGCCAGGGAAGTGCGGGATTTGTTCATCCGGAATTTCCTGCTGAACTTGCTGATTCGTTAGGCTGGGGAAGCTTGGCAAGTTCTGAATATGACAAGGTAAAGGAAGAGTTCAGGATTGCAATTTCTTCAGAGTCCTATCCATTTCATTTATTTCGTATCCAGAGTGGAAGAAGAATTAAAGGAGAAAGCATATTGTATTGGCCCAAAGCCGGTACGGTTGATGTGTTTAACGTTCCAACTAATATGGCGGATTATTTAAAGGGAACGTGTGATGAGATAAGGCAAACCCAAAATTTCGAATATTGTTTTCCCATACTCACAAACGAAATTGATTGGGGTGTTGCATATGATAATCTGGAGAGGAACAATATCTGGACGCTGCCTGATATTTCAGCTATGGATATTGAAGCTTCTGAGGATCGTTCCGGCTGGACTATTCACACACAAGTTCGATTGGGGGATTATTACAGGAGCTTCCATCATATTTCTCCGGATCAATATGGAGGAAGTGCGGAAGCACTTAACATTCTTGCTGTATCTTCTCAGTTAAGAATTATTACCAGCTCCTTTTCGCTGCCACAGAATTTTAACACCTATCAAGGTATAACCTCGGGCGTTAGGGGGGCTGAGTTTGTGCTGTGCGATAACAGTGAAGTATGGAGATTTAATGCTGATTTAAGCGAACTTCTTACAGAAAATGGTTATCCAACCATTTCTCAGGGCCAGGACAGTTTGTTGTTTTTTGTAGATGTAAAAGCTACCGTAAGGGATGAATGGTATGCGCAACGTGCTAATGGATTCTCTAAGGTAATCACCCCGTCGGAAGTGAATAGCTTCAGTATGGTTTCAACAACCACATGCCCTTCATTAGGAGCCTTCGAGTAACTTTAGAATGTAAATGTATTGATGAAAGTATATCTTTTGATTTGACTGACAGGCCATTATTCATGCTAAGACTTACTTCTTTTTTGCTGTTTCTGTTTTTTGCGTGTCCACCCCCAAGCTTATTGGAAGAGTATGCTGAAAAAAGAATTATCTGGTCTCAACTCGAAATACAAGATTACAGCTACAACTATTTAGCAAGTTGTTTTGGGTGCATGGTGGGGGAAGTGGTAGTGGTTGTAGAGAACAATCGAATCAGGAGCGTTCTTGATCCGGACACTATGGAGGATAATCTCATTGAATACGAAGGCGAGATGGTACCTGTATATTCAGTAATGCCAGATGAGTTTTATACCATTGATGAGTTTTTTTTAGTGGTAAAAGACGGAATCAGGAATTCTTATACTATCGAAATTGCATATAACACAGAGTTTGCTTTCCCCGAAGAAGTACACATCGATTTCTTTAAGAAAGTAGAGGACGAAGAAATATCCTATCTACTTCATTCTTTTTCTGAAAACTAGACCCCTAATTCTT
>JAKSCW010000526.1 GCA_022360375.1 Balneolales bacterium | reverse complement strand
GCCTCCATCTGGTGATTATTCCTATACATGGAATTGGGATTCCCCGTTCTTTGTAAGCGTTCATGACAATGAGCGGTTGTATTATGCATCCGACCGTGTGCTTCGAAGTGACGATATGGGACAGAGCTGGAGAGAAGTTTCCGGAGATCTGACCCGTCAGATTGATCGGAATACGCTGGAGGTAATGGGTAAAGTTTGGCCGATGGATGCTATTGCTAAAAACGCCAGCACAACTCCATACGGAAACATCGTGGCTCTTGCAGAGTCACCCCTTGACGGAAATATCCTATTTGCCGGCACCGATGATGGCTTGATCCATATCAGCCAGGATGGAGGTGAGAATTGGGAACGTTACGATGAATTTCCAACCGTGCCGGAAATGACTTATGTGAACGAAATCATCCCTTCCATGCACGATGTGAACGTGGTGTATGCGGCATTCAATAATCACAAAAGAGGGGATTTTAAACCTTACATTTTGAAAAGTACAAATCTTGGCCGTTCCTGGAGATCTATCTCGAACAATTTACCGGAACGAGGTTCTATTTATTCCATTGAAGAGGATTATGAGAACCCTGATTTATTATTTGTTGGCACAGAATTCAGTTTATTCATGACGTTAGACGGAGGCGAATACTGGAAGAAATTCAGTGCCGGGTTACCCACCATTGCAGTTAGGGATATCAACATCCAGCAAAGGGAAAATGATTTGGTTTTAGCTACTTTTGGACGCGGATTCTACATCATGGATGATTATTCTGCTCTTCGGGAATTCACTACGGAAGTACAGGAGAAGGAGGCCCATCTGTTTTCCGTTCGTGATCCCTTCCAGTACCAGCCGTTCAGCTACATGGCAGCAAGTAGTACTATTTCCTGGTTAGGGCCAAAAGGATTCCAGGGAGAAGATTTCTATATGGGTGAAAACGCGGAGTTCGGTGCGTATTTCACATACTATTTGAAGGATGCTTATCAGTCTTTAGAAGACATTCGCAAAGAAGAAGAAAAAGAAAAGCGTGAAGAAGGAGAAGTTGTATTTTACCCGGGTTATGACCAATTACAAGCGGAAGAGGACCAGGAATCAGCATTCTTAATCTTCACCATTCGTGACGCAAATGGTGAGGTTGTAAATGAGGTTCGTACATCTCCCAAAAAGGGAATCAACCGGGTGTACTGGGATTTAAGATACCCAAGTGTGGATGAGGTGGAAACTAATACAGCAAATCCAATCCGCAATCTTGATAGTGGAATTATGGTGCTTCCCGGAAGCTACTCTGTTCAGCTTTCAAAGAGCGTGGACGGGGAAGTAGCGGTGCTTTCGGAACCCGTAGAGTTTGAAGTGAAGTCGCTGAATAACCTGAGCACCCCACCGGCAGATCCCCGGGAGGTTCTTGCTTACCAGCGTGAGTTGCAAAGCCTGTCAAAATCAGCAAATAGTGCCCGTAGCGCATTTAGTGAATTGAACGACCGGTTAGAGTACTATCAGGCGGCAACCAGGGTGGTTGAAAGTGACGAACTGGAAAGCATGGTTGAAAACATGGAAGCCACATTAGATGAAGTACGACTGGTGATGTTTGGTGATCCAATCAAAAGAAACCTGGAAATTGACCAGGCTCCTTCCCTGAATTCCAGGATAAATACGGCCATTTTTACTGCCATTAACACTCAGATGGATCCAACGGGTACGTCAAAGATGGTGAAAGAAATTGCAGAGTCGCAACTGGGTCCTGTTATCGGGATGTTAAAAGGGTTGCTCGAAGAAGATGTACCTGCAATTGATGCAGAATTAAACCGTTTGAATGCACCATGGACCCCGGGCCGTATCATTGATTTAGAGTAATAAAACCAATGAATAAGTAGCAACAAAATAGTACACGAAGGGTACCGTTTTAGAACCGGACAATCAGGAAAACAAAACAGTACGTATAATGACCAGGAATTATTTTTTATTTACTGAACTTCATGATTCCTGTTCATGAAACCTAAAACCAAAGATAAACTCCAGTTGATTGGTTTTTCCCTTGTGTACTGGATGATTGCTTCGGTTCTGTTCCATATTCTCAGAAGAGGAGGTATGGGGGGAGAGTTTGGTATTGAAGTTGTAATTCCGATTTCGCTATGGGAAGGATTCCGGGTTTCTTTGTTTACCGGGATGGTTTCCAGAATATGCTATGGGTTAATTGAGTTGGCTTTCGACAACTCGTGGATGAGAAGGCGAACCATTGGGACAAAATTATTTGTAAAAACGGTGGTTTATACATTTTTGATTGTATTTGTTATTACTGCAGCGGTCAATTATGTAAACTTTGTCATCGATCCAGCTGAAGATATGACCCGTTCGCGTATTTTGGGAAGTGGGGCAATCTGGTCAATCATCACATTTTTCATTGTTTCGAGCTCCCTTTTTTCCTTTTTACAATTGGTGAATGAAAAATTCGGTCCCGGGGTTCTCTGGAAAATGCTGTTAGGCAAATATCAAAAACCGAGGGTGGAAAAAAAGATTTTCATGTTCCTGGATTTAAAGTCTTCTACTTCCATCGCGGAAGAGCTGGGTTTTGAGAAATACAGTTCATTGATTCAGCAATGCTTTTATGATTTAAATGAGGTAATAAGTGGTCGTTCTGCTGAAATCTATCAATATGTGGGAGATGAAGCGGTACTTTGCTGGGATTATGAAAAAGGAGTGCAGGGAAACGAGTGCATAGATCTATATTTTGCGTTTCTCGGTAAAGTGCATTCTAAGCGAGATTTTTACATGCAGGAATTTGGACTTATACCTGAATTTAAAGCAGGTTTACACGGAGGAGAGTTAATGGTAGCAGAGGTTGGAGTTGTGAAGAAAGAAATTGCTTATCATGGAGATGTGATTAATACGACCGCCCGAATTCAGAGCATGTGTAATGAGTTACAGGCACCACTGCTTATCTCCGGTTCATTACTTTCTGCACTTTCATTGAGTTCTTCGTTCTCTCAAAAATTTGAAGGTGAGTTTGTTTTGAAAGGAAAAGAAGCCAAAACGTATCTTCATAGTGTGGGGTTAACCCAAAGCTAAGATCATTTAAAAAAATTCCGCTACTCTCCGTACCTTTCGCCACTTTATTAGTCATCCTGATCCCGACAGCAGTCGGGATCAGGATGACCTTTAAAATAGTAACACAAAATCTACACAACCTTGAGCGATCAGAAGATTATTTTTTCCATGGTTGGGGTAAGCAAAGTGCACAAGCCCAACAAAACCGTTCTTAAAGACATTTACCTTTCTTTCTTTTATGGAGCCAAAATCGGCGTACTTGGATTGAACGGCGCTGGTAAATCTACGTTACTCCGTATTATTGCAGGGGAAGACAAAGACTACCTGGGAGATATCAGTGTTCAGAAAGGAATTACCTTCGGTTATTTACCCCAGGAACCACATCTCGATCCGGATAAAACGGTAAAAGAAATTGTGGAGGAAGGTGTTCAGGAAACGGTGGACTTGCTAAAGCAGTGCGAAGATATTAATGCCGCTTTCGCTGATCCGGATGCTGATTTTGATGCATTGATCGAGAAACAGGCTAAACTCCAGGAAAAAATCGATCACCTGGATGCTTGGGATTTGGACAGCAAACTGGAGCAAGCCATG
>JAKSCW010000349.1 GCA_022360375.1 Balneolales bacterium | reverse complement strand
ATGCCTTCAGAAGAAAGGACTCCAACTCTTCAGGAAATGAGTAAAAAAGCTATTGAAGTGTTAAGCAGGAATGAGGATGGTTTTTTTCTAATGATTGAAGGCTCTCAAATCGATTGGGCAGGTCACGATAACGATGCAGATTATACAGTGAGAGAAGTTGCTGATTTTGACGCCGCTATACAAAGTGTACTGGAATTTGCACAACTTGATGGTGAAACCTTGGTAGTTATTACCGCAGACCACGAAACAGGGGGAATGACCATAAATGGAAGTGGGGGAGAAGATGAATTAACTATCGCCTGGACAACTGGGTATCACACAGGTATTCCAATACCATTAGCTGCTTACGGACCTCATGCAATTGAATTCTCTGGTTGGTTTGATAATACTGAAGTTGGAATTAAAGTTGCCGAGTTAACCGGTTGGGGAACACTTCCTGAGATTAACGAATAATGGCTGTTTTTATGGACGGATTTTCTCCGGAAATGTCTGTCCAGGAAAGCATTAACTGATTATTTATTTTTGTGAGTTGGGGGAACCCTGTTCTTCTTGAAGGGTCAATTTCTGTAATGGTAAACTGTTGAAGAGTATCACCATTTTTTTTGATATGCTTAAGTTTAAGTTCTCCTTTTTCGCCATCTCTGGCTATCCAGCTAATCCAGGCCGATTCGGAATTCATCATTTCAATGTCCACACGTCCAAGAGGAGCTTCAACATCTACAAGGATTGGTTCATGAAAGGATTTTCCACCATCTTCAGAAAAAGAGAGTTTAACCCTTGGAATATCGCCAGCTCCGGTAAACCAGCCAACTGCGATGTTATCACCTACTCCTGAAAGCATAGGTCCATTTACCGGGCAACCTCCAATTTCCCAGTTATCATTAAAAACAGGAACACCCTTTGTCCACGAACCGTTTTCGTATCTGGAGATGTAAATATCTCTAATCTCATTTTCTGTGCGATTTCTATACGCTGCAATTAATCCACCTGGAGTGGAGAGAAGTGATGTATTACAACATTCGCAAACAGCATTATCGATTTCGTGTTCTTGTAAAACGATATTCCCGGTAGAAATCAATGCTCCCCGAAGAGTCATTGCGTTATCCAGGTTTCCAATTTCGCCATGATTCATATCTTCATGACCATGCCCGCCAGCCATATTTCTTCCATCAAGCCAGATTGCATAGAAACTGGAATCGCTTACCGGGTTCATACTTACAAAACCATGTTCTGTGGCAGTACCATCAGTATGGGGAACAAACGATTCATTTAAGTCAAAAGACAGGACTTCAACATTATAGGAATAAGTGCCACCAGGGATCTTTTTCAACCAATGAGCAGCTATTGGTTCACCATTCAATGTAATCAGGGAGGGAAAATCCGCCCAATTTACAAACCATTCATCGGAAGAGGCTATTAACGTTGGAGAGGACCACAACTCGTTTTCAAATTCCGAATAAAAAAGGGTAGTTGTATCATTCTTTTGTTCTACCCAACTCATAAATATTGAACCGTTATTATCATTAAAGAGTCTGCTTAGAGAGGAATTTTCCCCTGTTGGGTTTTCAATAAGTTCAATCTCATGGGTTTTAGTACAGGAAAACAGAAACAAAGAACTAATCAGAAGTAGACGCATTTATTTTTTGCTTTACGAATGAGGCTAATACAATGGAAACAAGAATAACCAAACTAATACTAACAGAGTATGCAAGGTTGGTAAATTGATCGAGTTGAAAGAACTCATTTACCCTCCAGAGCAGTGCAAGCATCCCGAATGCATATAGATGCTTGGTTGGGGAAAAATCTGTAATTGTTACGATCAACATAGAACAAATCCAATAAATAATGAAAACCGCTACATAGATTATGGCTACCCATCCGAATCCCGGTAAACTTGAAATTCCAAATAGAGAAAAAGGTTCTTGGTGATAAAAAGTGATAATAATCCGGATGAATCCCTCTAAAAAAATTGCGAAGAAAAAAGCTCCCAGAAGGGTTATGATACTTTTCATTATTTGCTTTTAGATAAAATAGATAAACTTCAAGATGAATATAGGGGGATTTGTTTCTACCTTTACTCAAAAAATTAATGATATGAAGAATCTGCAATTATTCCTTTTTTTGTTTCTTTTGGTTAGCGGCGTGCATGTTTCGGCACAAGAATCCGTTGTACGTTTATCTGAACCAGTATGGCAATCTGATGACTATGAATTATTCGGCAATATTGAGGATAAATCTAAACTGAGCAGCCCTATTGTGCTTACGGAAGCCATAAAAGCCGGGCAAGACAGTGTACAGGCTGCATTTACGCTATCCATAAGTCAGGTTTGCGAGAAGAAGGGTTGCTTTTTTGTTGCTAAAGAGGAAGAGGTAGAAGCCAGGATTACTTTTAAAGACTACGGCTTTTTCATACCTACTGATGCTACCGGAAAAGAAGTTGTGATTTATGGAACGTTCTCAAAAAAAATATTGACTGAAGAGCAGGCTAAGCATTATGCAGAAGATGCCGGTTTAAATCCTGATACCATAACCGGAGAGCAAACGGAGTATTCTATTGTTGCTACAAGTGCAATGATTCCTAAAACAAAGTAATTGAATGAACGAAAACGATCTTCTTCAACCTGAAGAAACCATTTCTGCTGAGAAGCAATTGATGGAATCCCCGGAAATGGAAACCATCGCAAAAAAGGTGATAGAACAGTACAAATTGGAATTTGGACCTGCAGAAATAGGATACTTTTTGGTGTATCCTCACATTTCAAAGCAGAGAGCAGCTAAATGCATGAAAGCCACCAGAGAGGTGAAGTACTATTCGGGAAACGATTACCTGATTGAAGTATCCGGAGAACTTTGGGATATGCTGGATTCAAAAACGAAAGAGATGATGATCTATCATGAATTACTTCATGTGGATCCTACGTTCAAATCTAAAACTCAGGAATGGAAAATGAACATCCGAAAGCCGGATTTTTCTGATTTTTATTCTATCAATGATAAGTTCGGAAACGAGTGGTACAAAACCATCCAGGCTACGGCTTCTTCGTTGTATGATTTAGATCCTAAACAGGAGAGTAAGGTTTCTCTTTAATCAGGAAACCTGATAGCCTTCTTTTTCAAGAATGAGCTTGATCTTAGGAATATGGTTCCCCTGAATTTCTATGGTTTTTCCTTTTATGGTACCACCTGTTCCAAGTTGAGACTTCAGTTTTTTTACTAATTGCTCAATAACCTGGGGATTGTGAGTTATACCTTTGATCACAGAAACCTGCTTACCACGTCTTCCACCTGTTTCGAGTGTTACTTTAACTTTCATTTAAACGGTTACTTGTTTCCATTTTCCTCGTTTGAACAGAGCAATTGCGAGTATTGCTAACACCACCTCGGCAACTACCACTGAGTAATATACGCCACTATCTCCCCAACCTATTTGAAGAGCTAAGTAGTAAGCCAGGGGAATCTCAATTAACCAGAAGCAGATGAAGTTTATCAAAGTAGGGGTGAAGGTGTCTCCCGCACCATTAAAAGCCTGGCTAACGACCATTCCAAAAGCATAGGCTATATATCCATAACTGATGATGCGAAGGCATTTTGCTCCAATTTCTATGATTGCCGCATCCTCGGTAAAAATGCGCATCAACGATTCGGCAAAGATATAAAATGTGATTCCTATAGCAGCCAGGAATATCATATTCACAAAAGCGGTAATCCAGGTGGATTTTTTTTTTTTTTTT
>JAKSCW010000524.1 GCA_022360375.1 Balneolales bacterium | reverse complement strand
TGTAGATGCAGATGGAGGCCTTAAAGTTCATTCTACGGCAAATCAGGATAGTCCAATTATGGACGGTTTAACTCCAATTCTTGGTTTGGATGTTTGGGAGCATGCTTATTACCTGCATTATCAAAACCGTCGCCCGGATTATATAGCTGCTTTTTGGAGCGTAGTAAACTGGGAACAGGTGGCAAACTATTACGCAGCAGCAAAATAATCATATTTATCAGCCCTGATCCCCTCTACGGAGGGGATTACCAGGATATCAGAAAACTAAAACCATTACTACTATGCAGTTCGGATTTGGAATTGGCCCCGATACCTCTTGGATGAGAGAAGAATTGACCCAGTACGGAGTTGAAGAATTAACCACTCCGGAAGATGTAGATCGCGCAATGAAGGAATACAAGGGAACCATGTTATTGGCAATCAACTCTGTGTGTGGATGTGCCGCAGGTAACGCCCGCCCCGGTTTGGGAATTGCGTTAGATCAAACGGAAGTGAAGCCTGATCATATGGTTACCGTTTTTGCCGGTCAGGATAAAGAAGCAACAGCCCATGCAAGGGCCTATTTCAGCGAATTTCCGCCTTCATCTCCTGCATTTGCCTACTTTGTGGATGGAGAAATCAAAGCAATGATTCCGCGTCACAGAATTGAAGGGAGAACCAGCCAGGACGTGGCAAACGATTTAAAAATGGTATTTGAAGCATTCCCTCAAAAAGCGGAATAAATTTTATTTCCATTATTACGTATTCTGAAAAAAGCCCGATAATAACTATTGTCGGGTTTTTTTGTATCTAAGTACAGGCTAACTGTAAGTATGGAGATTTCTAAAAAGGCACTGATTGTTGAAGACAATTTAATACTGTCTGTGCTGTACCAGAATTACTTAAAGCAAAAAGTATTTAAAACCGTTGGAGAGATTCGGGATGGAGAAAGTGCGGTTAAATTGGTAAAGACATACGATCCGGACGTAGTGATTATGGATATAATGCTGGATGGACCTATGGATGGGGTAGAGGCAGCCCAGGAAATTCGTAAGTTTTCGGATGTACCGATTATTTTTATTACCGGAAATTCTGATCAACGTTATGTGGAACGCGCACGCGAAATCAAGAACTCCAAATTTATGGTAAAACCTATTTCTGAGGAAAAGCTTTCTAAAGCAGTGGATTTAATGCTGAATTAAGAGTTGGAGTTGAAATTTATTTCTTTACCATCTTTATAAATCTTTAGTCCATCGGGTTTTCCTTTCTTGCCTCCCGGGCCAAATTCAAATACACCTGTAGCTAGTTCTTCTTCTGTTTTACTGGCACCTATTTTCCGAGGCTCGTCTTTGAAAAACGAATCAACATGGAGTGTTTGAGTTGGGTAAGCAAACTCGACTCCCAATTCTTGAGCAAGGCGTAGTATTTCCAGCAGGAAATTATGGCGCTGCTGAAGTTCGTCGCTCCAGGAAGGAACGTCGAAAAAAACGTAAACCAATATATCCAGAGAGCTTGCACCAAATGAATTGAAGTGAATCTCGAAATAATCCTGCCGGAAGTTTTTATTCGCTTTCACGATTCCTTTCAGGCCTTCCACAAAGGCTTCCATTTGTTCAGGAGTGGTGGAATAGGTAAGTCCCAGGTTAGTTTTTAAACGGCGGTATTTTCTCAAGCCGTAATTATCAATGTGGGTGTTTGCGACATTCGAATTAGGAAGAGAAACCAGAGAATTATAAAAAGTTCGCACCCGGGTAGACCGAAATCCTACTTCTTCAACAATCCCTTCTACTCCACCAATTTTAATCCAGTCTCCGATTCGGAAAGGGCGATCTAGGAAGATGGTGACTGAACCAAAAAAATTGGCTAATGTATCCCGGGCAGCAAGTGCAACGGCTAACCCCCCGATGCCAAGCCCGGCAATGAGTGAAGCAACATTGTAACCATTATTCTGCAGGATAAGGATGATCCCCATGGTTACAATAAAAAATCGCAGGGTTTTACGAATGAGCGGAATGAGTTGGTCGTCGAGCTTATTCTCTGTTTTGGAGGTTATTACTCCCAGGTATTTGGCCAGTACGTCGGACAGATTGTAGAACAACCAAATGAATCCAACTGAAATAAGTATATCGAGAAGTTTTGAGAGATACAGGTTGACGGTAACTGAAAGCTGCAGATTTGTATAGGTAATCATGAAGAAGAGCATCATTACAATGAACCCGATAGGGCGCTCTACACCATTCATCAGGTCGTCATCCCAGGTAAATGATGTTCGTTTGGTAATTCTGCGAATATAGTTATTGAGTACAAATTCAAATAACCGGCGCAGGAAAAATCCAATAAAAATCCAAAAGAATATGGCTGCATATTGCCAGAGTGCTACTCCGAACCAATCGTTTTTGCTCCATTTAGGAAGTACATCTAACACAGCTTCTATAAAGGTAGAAAACGTAGACCGGTACAACGCTGGTATTTGTTCTATAGTAGCTTCAGAGAACAGCCATTCGTCGCCATATTTAGCCACATACACCTCTGGAAGCTCATCAAATAAGATGTACTGTTTTTTCCCGGAAAGGCTATCAGCGTAGTCAGGGTCGCTGGGAATGATATCATAATCCACAAACAGCCCGCGGGCATCCAGTACCCTAAGCAATTGGGAAGCTAGTTCAATTTTTTCTTCATCATTACCTTCAGCCAGGGCCATAGGCAGAACTACTAAATCCAGTTGCTGGTGGCCTTTCAACTGCCAATGCAAAAAGGTGTGTACTGCCCGTTGCGGATTGGCTAAATAAAAATCACTTGAATCTGCTTGCTGATAAGCAAAGCTTGCAGAAGTTAACAGGATGAATAAAGCAAGAAAGGAAGCGGTCTTTTTTAAAAACATGAAGTGCGAAGTATGATTAATACCAACGGCAGGAAGCTAGCTAAAACCCCAAAAAAATGTGAAATAAACCGATTAACTCTTAGAGGCCAATTGTTTTTCCAGGTATGGAATAATTTCGTCCTCAAGTAGCATGAAAACGGGACGTTTATATGTTCGGCGGCGGCTCTCTCCGGTTACAGAGGAACTCATAACCACCACAGCATCTAATTCCGGAATCATCATGATGTATTGCCCACCATGCCCCCAGGCAAAAAAAGTGGTATACCCACTGGTTGCCTTGTTCCACCATTGGTAGCCATATCCATAAGGATTGTAATTACTGTAGGTATAGGTCTTAAAAGAATCAGTAATCCACTCTTTGCTTATAATTTGTTTTCCTTCCCAAACACCATCATCGATGAGCATTTGACCAATTTTCAACATATCGGAAGGTTTCATAGCCACATTATTTCCGCCCATGTAATACCCTTGCGGGTCGCGATCCCATCCACCCACTTCAATTTCTAATGGATCAAACAGGTATTGTTCGGCAAAAGCTTTCGTACTCATTCCTGTAGCTTTAGTAACTATAACCGAAAGCAGATGCGAAGTACCAGTACTGTATACCATTCTGCCATCTATGTTGGAAACGAAATCCTGATCCAGGGCATATTCTACCCAGTTCCTGCTGGTAACCCAGGCTCCATAGTTTCCGGAACTTGTGGAACGGAGCCCGGCCTGCATACTAAGTAAATTGCGAACGGTAATTGCTTCTTTTTTGGGGTCCGGGTTATCTTCAAAATATTCAGGAA
Organism: Balneolales bacterium; assembly: GCA_022360375.1. Taxonomy (GTDB): domain Bacteria; phylum Bacteroidota; class Rhodothermia; order Balneolales; family Balneolaceae; genus HXMU1420-13. The sequence goes on along the minus strand of JAKSCW010000524.1, from coordinate 560 downwards.
AATAGGTGACAATGGGTTCCTCCACGCTTGGGATGAACCCTTCTTTCACTGCAATTCCAACCAATAAACCAATAATACTTTTTGAGGCCGATTTAATATTAAATGCCCGGTTTGGAGAACGACCATTAAAGTATTCTTCATTTAATAATTCTCCATGCTGCTGAATAAGTAAGCTTCGAAGAGAGGAGATTTCAGTAGCTTTAGCATTGATATGCACAAGCTCCGATGATTGAGCAAGTAACTCTTCACTCCAGCAAAAGAGGAGCAGGAGCGAAAGCATTGAACATTTAAGCTTGTGTTTGATCACTTTTAAATCTAAAAGTTACAGGAATCGCACCTTCATAAGGAGTTCCAATGTGATACAGTTCCCAATCGGAATCGTAGTTTAAAATTCGATCTCTTAAAACTGACACCAAATTTTCAGTACTACCTGTTTTTTCGTCCCAATCGAATGTTTCAACGCGAAACTTCATACTTCGTTGCTCGCCATTTACGTATACATCCAGGTTGGCAACTTTTTCTACGCTTGGGATAGTAAATTGTACTCGTACATTTTGCAT
>JAKSCW010000377.1 GCA_022360375.1 Balneolales bacterium | reverse complement strand
CCGATTTGTTGAGAAATGTGTTCACCATAAATGTCAAATTCGGGTTCGGAACTTATAATGTCCAGATTTCCGGATATTGAGAGCGTACGGCTTACATGGTATCTTAGCCCTGCTCCGAAACCGAAAGCGACGCCGTCACCATCAAAATTGCCTGAACCATCATCGGGATAGAATGTCGCGCTCATTGTCTCAATCATGGCGCGAAGATCGAAATTGGCATCCTTTCTTTTTGTTGGAAAAGAAAAAAGCGGTCCTGCCATTAAGGAACCGTAAGACCAGATCGGATCGTTTTCTGTATCAATATCATAGGGGTGTGCTGAGCCCGATAGAAACGCGGTAATACCAACGTTATCTGAGAATAAATAACCAAAATTAATCAGGTTTATATGAAAACCAGCATCTGCAAACCCTGCATTAGGGTCGGAAAATGAGGTACTGGCAAAATCACCAAAAGGAAAAGAAGGACCTAAGGAGATAGTTATGAACCCTTTTTTTTCGGGAATATCCTGAGCGAAAGCCCCAAAAGAGAATACCACCAGAAAAGCGGTTAGAATGATTTTTTTCATAGCCATGTAAATATTGTAATGCTCGCTGACATCGGTTACCAGGTTGCAATGAGATTAACCAAAACAGGAACCATGCTGTTATTACAATTCAGACAAATGAATATACTTTTCCGCCATACTCATATATAAACCGACAAACTTTGCAATGGAAGTCAGCAGACTTCCTAAGCTGAATCTTTCAAGTTGCAAACTTGAAAGATCATTGAGTGAATAGTTAAATAGCACAAGCGGATACTGAAATGAATTCAGTACAGGCTGCTTGCGCTGGTAGAGGGAGCTCAAGGTGACTGCTTTTTTATCACCCTTAGCACTTCCGGGGTCATCCCTGCGGAGGCAGGGATCTGGATCTGGGAGGGTGCCGGTATCTTTGATTAAGGATTGAAAAAAAGTAAAGTATGGGCAATCAAAGCCGGAAGCTTTTGTTTTGATCTAATCCTGATCAAAATCCAATGGCGGCGGACCCGGAGGAATCATTCCTTCGTACACATAATCTCCTTTTCTTTGTGCGAATTCTGCACGGACTTCATCCCGCAACTCCGGGTTTTCAAATAAATCTACCATCGTCATAGCCAGTGCTTTAGAAGCGTACACCAATCCCTTGTGTCCAATACTCATTCCACTGGTAGCTACTACCGCCCAGGAGTGCCAGGGAGTTCCTGCCGGAGCGGTTGTGGCTCGTAAACGAATGGTTGGTGTAATGAAACTAACATCTCCAACATCGGTGGAACCACCGGCAGGATGTTCCGCGGTTTCCTTCATGGGATTGATTTGCATATCCAAACCGATTTCGGGTTTTTCGGTAGCGCGCTGAATTCCTTTAGCAAATTCTTCCTCTTCATCGGTATACTCAATAGTTCCTAATGCTTCCAGGTTCGCCTGGAGAGCAGCCCCGCCTGTTCGGTTAGGGAGTACTTCATGAATTCCTGAAATCAGGGAAACATTGTAATCCACATTAGCAAGAATAGCTGCGCCTTCTGCCATTTCAACAACGCGGTTATACACTTCCTGCATGCCTGCCCGCTTCGTGTCCCGGACGCGCACCCAGATTTTTGAATAATCGGGAACTACATTTACCACCTTGCCAGCATCCTGGATGTGGTAGTGAATACGAACCGTGGGCTTAACATGCTCTCGATACATGTTGATGCCGTGAGTATACAATTCAAGCGCATCCCCGGCACTGCGCCCATTCCATGGATCGCTGGATGCATGCGCGGTTTGCCCATGAAATTCAACCAGGAAATCGACCAGAGCAAGGCTGCTTTGTACATCCGCTTCTGTGCGGTTACTGGGGTGCCAGTCCATCATTACATCCACATCGTCGAATAATCCGGCACGGATCATCCATAATTTTCCGAAGAATTTTTCCTCTGCAGGAGTTCCGTAAAAACGAATAGTTCCTTCCAGTTCTCCGCGCTGAATTAATTCCTTAATGGTTATTGCCGCACCAAGTGAGGCGGCTCCAAAAATATTGTGTCCACAGCCATGCCCCGGTGCATTTTCAACCAACGGAGATTTAAAGGGAACCGTTTGTTGCGAAAGACCCGGAAGAGCATCAAATTCACCCATAATTCCAATTACAGGTTTACCACTTCCAAACTCAGCGGTAAAGGCAGTAGGGATTTCTCCGACTCCCCGGGTTACCCTGAACCCGTGTTTTTCTGCGAAACTGGAAAGTGCAGCTGAGGATTGGTTTTCAAGAAAAGCAATTTCCGCATACTCCCAGATTTCGTCACTTAGATGGATCAGATCTTCAGCGTGGTTTTCTACTGATTCAAGTACCCTGTTTTTGTTGTCATTATTGGTTACCTGCCAGGCAACCGCTTCCACCGAAAAAAGCAGAAGGAAAAACAAAGAAAGAATTCGCATAATTCAAGTTAGTTTAACAGCTGGTGGAAGTAAGCGCGGATGTTTGAGAAATGCAATGCCCGCATAATTTGTATCTTTAAATTATGAAGCAGGAAATCACACAAAAATCTCCAATTGCAGCTATAGCCACCCCGGTTGGAGAAGGGGGAATTGCAGTAGTTAGGGTTTCCGGAAAAGAGGCCATTATTAAAGTAAATGAAGGGTTTTTTGGTAAAGACCTGACCAAACAGCATTCCCATACGGTGCATTTTGGAAAAATTGTGGATCAAAAAGGACTGCCGGTTGATGAAGTCCTGGTTACGTTATTTCATTCCCCGAAAAGTTACACCGGGGAAGAAACGGTTGAAATTTCATGCCATGGCGGAGTATTGGTAACACAAAAAGTTTTAGAAACGATTTTGGGTTTAGGAATAAAAGCTGCTGAAGCCGGCGAGTTTACACAGCGTGCTTTTTTGAACGGAAAACTGGATTTGGATCAGGCGGAAGCAGTAGCGGATTTGATCCACGCCAAAAGCCTGAAAGCAGTAGATGCAGCACACCAACAATTGGAAGGCAAACTTGGAGAACATGTAAAGAGATTCCGGCAACAAATTATAGATGCAACTGCTATGGTAGAACTGGAACTCGATTTTATTGAGGAAGATGTGGAGTTCGCTAACAAGGAGCAGCTTAAGAAACTACTGGAAGATGTGGATTCCGAATTGGCAGAACTACTCGAAACATATGAAACGGGGCGGCTGGTAAAAGATGGTGTAAAAACCGTGCTGATTGGTCGCCCGAATGCAGGTAAATCCACATTGTTGAACACCCTGGTGGGAAGTGATCGTGCAATTGTAACGGACATAGCGGGAACTACCCGTGATACCATTGATGTGGATTGGAGTTTTGACGGATTATTATTCAAGCTGATTGATACGGCAGGACTTCGGCAAACAGAAGATATAGTTGAGGCTGAAGGGGTGCGCCGTTCTCAAAGGGCATTCGAACAAGCCGATTTGGTAATTTATTTGAAGGATTTATCTCATCCATTTGAAGATGAAGAGCGAAAAGAAATTGCCGGATTTCAGAAAAAATCCGGAGATACACCGTTTATTTTAGTAGGAACCAAAGCTGATATCGAGTCTGAATCAGAATGGCGAACGGAGTTTGATCTTAAAATATCTGCCGCAGAAGGGGAGTATATATCAGAATTGAAGGAATTACTGAAGGATCGGGCGTTGGAGAATAAGCATTATGATGCTTCAAGTTTGTTGGTAACATCCAGCCGCCACCGGGATGCACTACAAAAAGCCCGGGATCAAATACAAGCGGCTTTAAGCGGCTTAAAACAGGGAATGACAGGTGATTTTCTGTCCATCGATTTACGCATCGCATTGAATGAGTTGGGCTCCATCACCGGAGAAATCACTAATGAAGACATCCTGGATTCGATCTTTTCGAGGTTCTGTATTGGGAAATAAGCACCAAAAATGGTTTTTGATACTTTTACAAGTTTGATTGCTATACTAAAATAGTATTAATTGTTAGAGGTCGACGAATTCTCAGGGTTAGAGAATTCGGTATCCCTAAAGGATTTATGAAGGGAATTATATTATTTAATGGTCAATCAAGTGAATATTATTATGCTAAGAAAGGTCATTTTTATCTCAATCCTATTTTTTAGTTATGGTCAGGCCCAGGTTTCTCAACCGGCATTGGATTTCATTAAAAACTTTAAAGCTTCTGAACAGGAATTCCCGAGGGAGCGTATTTATCTGCATACAGATCGGGACTGGTATTTTTTTGGAGACCGGATTTGGTTTTCTGCTTATGTAGTTGCCGGTCCGTATAATTTCAATTCCGAATTAAGTAAAGTACTGTATGTAGAGTTTTATGAACCAAAAGGGGACATGATTGAACGTGTTGCTATAGAATTGAGTGATGGGCGGGGAGAGGGAAGCCTCACCTTTGGTGAAGAAAAAGTGAGAGAAGGAAAGTATCGCATAAAAGCATATACCGCCTGGGCCTTAAATTTCGGAGAATCGTATACCTTCAAAAAAGATGTCCAGGTTTTTGCAGATCAAACCTTCGACCAGAAAGTACTATCCGAGAATGATTTTGACGTTCAGTTTTTTCCTGAAAGTGGCTGGTTAATCGAGGGAATTCCAACAAGAGTAGGGTTTAAAGCTATTAAATCAGATGGGTATGGGTTAAATGTTCAGGGCGCGGTGTATTCTGATGGAGTTGAATTGACTCAGTTTCAGAGTTCCCATTTAGGAATGGGAGACTTTGAAATAACTCCTGAAAGCAATAAGAGCTACTATGCCGTAATTAATGAAGAGAGATTTGAATTGCCCGTTGTTGTTTCAGAAGGTACTTCACTACGGTTGAACGATAGCGGAACAGAGTATGAGTTGAATGTGCATGTCAAATCTGAAGTTTTAACTAATTCATTACTGGTTTTTGCGCATGTACGAGGGGAAGTTTTTTCTGCGGAAGTCATTTCTATAGAAAATGGGTATGGAACCGTTTCAATTTCAAAAGATAAATTTCCGACAGGTATTGTTCATTTTACCATATTGAACGAGGAGGGGTTTCCTGAGGCAGAGCGATTGGTGTTTAACAAAAATGAAGTCGACAAACTGGACGTAAGCTTTTCGCTTTCAGAACAGAGAACCCGGCTGAGAGAAGAAAATGGAATAAGGCTAAGAATTATTGATGGATATGAGGAAGCTGCATCCGCTACGGCTAGTATTTCGATATTTGATGACCAGCCGGAGGCCTATAATCCTTTTAAAAGTACAATTTACACTCGTTTTTACCTGGAAACTGAGCTTCAGGGATTTGTCGAACAACCCGGATACTATTTTAGTGGATCAGAAGATGCAGGAAAACATTTAGATTTACTGTTGCTCACTCAAGGCTGGAGAGCATATGATATGATGAGGATCAAAAGATCGGAGCCACTGGAGTTAGTGAGTTTGCCGGAAAAGGGATTTAAAATTTCGGGACAGGTTAAAGGCGGGTTCTTTAAAAGATCCCAGAAAAATGCACCCGTTTTTTTCTCCCTAGGTGAAACAGAACAAGCCACTTTGGTAACTGCCGATGAAAGAGGAAGATTTGTTATTCCTGATTTAACAATAAGAGGGGTTATGCCTTTCGAAATAAAAGCCAATAGTGAATCTGGTAAGACGAATGTTGATATACACATTGACGATCAGTTTGGATATCTACCCGAACAAGAGGAAAAAATCTTTCAAACGGTCAGCGGAATTGAATTAGAGAATTCTCAACACAGTATACCGGAAGAAACAGAAGAAAATTTTGAAGAAATTTTAGCGAGGGTTAAATCTGCGCAAGAAGAGGCAGAGCTTCTTATTGATGCGCAAATGGAGCTGGAATTGGATGAAATCACTGTTACTTCCGATCGCCTCGCATATTCTGAATCGGTTGAATCAAATGATTATGCTACTCAAATAGTAAAAAATACGGCAGGAAGAAGTGCCACACTAAATGTGCAGGATTATGAGTATACGGATCATTTAAGAACCTCAGATTTGATTAACCAGATACCAGGAGCCAGGGTAATTAACAACAGGCTTTTTATTGAGAGGATTGGATTAAATACTAGTTTTCTTACCAGCAATGAGCCGTTGGTATTGCTTAATGGCTCAGTTACAAGCTTCAATATTATTTTAGGAATGCAACCCGAGGATATTGAAACTGTTACCGTGCTGAGAAGTGAAGTTGACCTGGCCATATTTGGGGCCCAGGCTATCGGAGGAGCATTAGTAGTCACTTCAAAAAGAGGTGAAAGATACCTGGGGCAAAGAGGTTTAATACGAGGTAAAATAGGAGGGTACCAAATACCTGCTGAATTTTACATGCCAAAATATGGGGTAACCGTACCTAGGGAATTGGATCAAGAGGACAACCGGATAACACTGCTTTGGGAACCACTAATAGAAGTATCAAGGCGAGGTATCCAGCTTCCGTTTTGGGCAAACGATGCTCCCTCAACGTATCGTGTTGTTTTAGAAGGTATTACGGAATTAGGAACACCTTTCTATCATACGGAAATATTTGAAATAGCAGCACAATAGGGTTTATTGCACCCAAATAAGGAGAGGGGAACCATACTTTAACACAAAATTTTACGTGTTTTTTACCGTATATTTTCCGGATTCTTGAGTAGATTTAAAGCATCTAAAAACACATTCATACAAGAGCTGTTAATCCATGAAGAAAAACCATCTGGTGAGCGCTACGTTGGCTGCCGTTTTATTCTTTGTCTCGTGTACTTCCACAAGTACAGTATTTCTTGACGAAAATTATACAAAAAATTCCATTGATAGTGAGTACGTGCTCCTGCCAATAAACAAGGATTGGATTCCTGAAGCAGTAATCTCTTCATTTAGTAATGAAGAAGAACTTAATTTTAGATTGGCACTGGAGGCTGCATTTAAAAGCAATTTTGAAAATCCTGTGTATACATTTGACCAGGAGTTGGAGTTGTCGGCGAGTGATTTCGAGCGCGTTTCTTTAGAGGCAGAAAATTTAACCATTGAAGTGGTTCTGCCCCCGGATAATTTGCTTGATATTATCCCGGAACGCTATGTTTATTTTTTTGAAGATTATGGGTTTCGAATAGCTGAAAAAGCAACTACAGGGTCAAGTTATGTAGGGAATGAGTCGCAAGTATATACTGTATTGTTGTTCCAAACGGAATTCTATCTTCTTGACACAGAGACCAGGGAAATCATTTCCTGGGGGCTTGTGGCAGACGAAACACAGATAGTAGACGTTCCTGAATATAATCACTACTTCAGAGTGATAAATAAGGTAACAAAAAAGATTGCGGAGAAAAGTCCACTCACTCCTTTAGATACCAGATCTTCGGGGGGAGTGCCATCCCGCGAATAACCAGTATTACTATGACCAAAAATATTTTAGGGCTACTCTTATTTCTATTTGCTCTTACTACAGCAGTAAATGCCCAGGTATCACAGAGTTCTTTGGAGTTTATCCGCAAATTTAAGGCAATTGAGCAGGACCTGGTAAGAGAGCGGGTGTACCTGCATACCGACCGGGACTGGTATTTCCATGGAGACCGGATCTG
>JAKSCW010000523.1 GCA_022360375.1 Balneolales bacterium | reverse complement strand
TTGAAGTACAAACCATGCCTGGAAATGCCTGTTCGAATTAATGATTCAACCTGAACACTTCCCTCGTTCATGTATGAAGAAATTGCCGGTATCGGCTCAGTAAATGAAACATAATACGAGACCGGGTTTTCCGGCAACCATGTTCCCAGCCAAACGCCGGCATCTAACCGGTGTGGTCCATCTTTAAAGGTACCTTCCATTTCTCCAATAACGCGCAGTCCCAATCGAATTCCATCCACATCGTTATACCAAATATCAGGATAGGGCGATAACCTGTATTTGGCATCCTGGCCAAATCCTTCAACGTTATATCCAACGAGGAAAATGATGAGCACTATGAGAGCTCGATGCGCCATTCGGGAAGAATTTGATTGTGTTCGAGAATGTGTTTGGTAAGCAGGATCAATCGCTTTTGTTCCGGCCATGCAATCATGCTTTCGATTTGATCAACGGTTACCCAGCGGTATTCCGTGTGTTCTTCGTCAAGTTCGATGGGTGCATCTGCGGGAAAAGAAGCTGCGAAAGCAGGAATGGAATGTAACTGGTCGGTTTTTGCCTCATAAAATGTGTTCACCGAAGGAATTACCCAAAATTCATCCGGTACAATATTCAACTCTTCTTTCACTTCACGAAGGGCTGCTTCCCAATACGTTTCCCCTTGCTGTACTTTCCCTCCTACCATCCGCCACTGATTGGCGTAAATCTTATTTTTCGATCGCAATAAAAGCAGAAACTCCGGGGTTCCGGAGTTCATTCGGTACACATAAACGTCAATCAGCTTTTTCATAAAAAGCCTTCCGAGTTTAGATTTCGATCTTAAGAATTTCGAGCTCCAGCATTCCCGCAGGAACTTTAACTTCCGCTACATCCCCTACCTTTTTTCCCAACAGACCTTTTCCGATAGGTGAATCAATGGAAATTTTGTTCGCCTTGAAATCTGCTTCATTAGCAGAAACCAACGTGTAGGTCATTTCTTTACCTACCTTTTTGTTCAGAATTGTGACTTTAGTTAATACCCGAACCTGGGATAAATCTAAATCCTTGGCATCTAATATCCGGGCGTTTGCAAGAATATCTTCCAATTTAGTGATACGATCTTCCATATGCCCCTGCGCTTCTTTTGCTGCATCGTATTCAGCATTTTCGCTTAGATCCCCTTTTGCACGGGCTTCTGCAATTTCCGCTGCTATTTCTCTTCTTCCTCGGGTTTTTAAATCTTTCAGTTCAGCGTCCAGCTTGTCATAGCCTTCCTGCGATAGATATTGAATAGTACTCATGTATACAGGATTATCGTAGTTGTATAAATAAAAAAAAAGCATTCCGCTGATGGCCGGATGCTTTGTTAATAGAACGCCAAATAATACGGGTATTTGGGCTGTTTGTCTAGTTTTTTCGAGCAAAGCTTAAGTAGCAACCGATAAACGAAGTACCCGAAGTGTTCTTATGGCGATGAGCATCGCGAATACGCATAGAATTGCTCCCATGGTAAAGGATGATCCCGGGAAGTACAATGAAGAGGCTGGCGAGGTAAAATATCCAAATAAACCACTCATTAACGGTGGCCCAAAAATGGTGGTCAAGCTCATCAATCCGGTAAAAATTCCCTGCAATTCTCCCTGTTGGCTGTCTTCCGTTCTGTTTGCCATAATTCCCTGGATTGCAGGCTGGGTAAATCCTCCCAGAGAATACGGTAGTATAAAAAGAAGAACCACAAATCCTGTGGGCGAAAATGCGATGCCAAGTAACCCGGCTATGGTAAAGAATAAGCCTACTATAACGGCACGGCTCTCTCCTATCTTCGGAATCACAATTCGGGTTAAACCTCCTTGTACAATAGCCACACAAATCCCTACAATCCCAAGGGAGTACCCCACCATTTTTTGATCCCAGGCGAATTTTTCCATGGTGAAATAAGTCCATGTAGCCTGTGTGGCAGACTGCCCCAGGTTCAATAAAAAGAATACGAGAAATAAACCTCCCACCAATGGAAAAGCCTTAATTTGTTTGAAGGAACCCAGTGGATTTGCCCGTTTTAAATCGAACGTACGTCGTTTCTCTTTAGGAAGGGATTCAGGCAAAATGAAATAACCATATAACAGGTTTATGAAAGCCAGGCCTGCGGCTGCAAAAAATGGTACCTGGGGGCCATATTCGCCTAGAATGCCTCCAATTACAGGGCCAATGATGAAACCGAGCCCAAAAGCCGCACCTATCAATCCAAAGTTCTGGGCTCTTTTTTCGGGGGGGCTTACATCCGCAATATAAGCACTTGCCGTAGTCATACTGGCTCCGGTTATTCCTGCAATGAAGCGTGCCACAAACAACCACCCGATGGTTGGGGCAAACCCGGCTATCAGGTAGTCAATTCCAAATCCTGCGAGGGAAAGTAAAAGTACCGGCCTGCGGCCAAACCGATCACTTAATCCACCGATTATTGGTGCGAAAAAGAACTGAACAGCGGCATACACGAACATCAACCAGCCCCCAATTACCGCGGCTTCACTAATTCCTTTCCCCGAAAGCATCATTATGAGGTCTGGTATGATAGGTATAATGATGCCAAACCCAATAACATCAAGGAGAACGGTAACGAAAATAAAAGCTAGAGCGGCTTGTCTGGGTTCTTTTTTCATTCAAAAAAATTGAGGGGAAAACTTAGCCTATTATCTCTCGGGATGAAAACATATTTTTTCTATTTGCAGTATCGTCAACTACAATCAGCAGATGGCCCGTAAGTTAAGCACCAAAGAAATCCTCAAGGAAAACCTCGCTCATTCAGCCCCGAAGAAAATGGGCTGTGTAAAGGTATTGCTCCATAACATCAGAAGTTTGCACAATGTAGGTTCCGTATTTCGATCTGGCGATGCATTTGGAATTTCTGAAATACTGATTTCGGGCTATACACCGCGCCCTCCCCGGCCAGAGATTACAAAGACAGCTATTGGTGCGGAAGAATTTGTGAATTGGAGTGCTGTGGATGATATCGTTTCAGCTATACAAAAACTGAAAGATGACGGTTATTCCGTTATAGGCCTTGAACAAACCAACGAAAGTGTTTTTCTACCTGATTTTGAAGCCAAGGAGCATGCGAACATCTGTATTATCATGGGAAACGAAGTAACCGGAATAGATGATGAACTGATGCCTTTGGTAGATGTATTTGTTTCTATTCCCCAATTTGGGCATAAGCACTCACTCAATGTTTCAGTAGCAACAGGTGTTACCCTTTACGCGTTACTTCAAAAGTTTTGGGACGCATAATTTTCCCTTGAAAACATTCCCAAAGGCACTATTTTAAGCGATCAACTAATCAATCGAATCTACGATGTCAGAAAAAACCTCCCTATTTAATCGATTTTTAAACAGCATTGAGAAAGTCGGAAACAAGCTTCCTGACCCCGCTGTTCTCTTTCTCTTCCTGATGCTCATTGTGTGGGTGTTATCGGCAATTATGGCACCCATCGATTTTGGAGAGGTTCATCCTTTAACCGGCGAAGCCCTTAACGTAAACAATCTGCTTACAGGAACAGCCCTGGCGAATTTCCTGGCAACTATGGTAACCACCTTTACGAGTTTCGCGCCTTTAGGAATCGTGTTGGTTGCGATGTTAGGGGTTGGAGTTGCGGAGAATTCCGGGTGGATTGATGCGGGCTTGAAGAAACTACTGAATGCCACTCCTAAGATGTTACTCACCCCGATGCTGATTCTCATCGCGATTGTGAGCCACACAGCAGCTGATGCCGGATACGTACTTGTTATTCCTTTAGGAGGGGTGATTTTTTATGCGGCAGGGCGACATCCTCTTGCCGGAATTGCTGCTGCCTTTGCAGGGGTTTCGGGTGGGTTTTCAGCGAACTTCATACCATCTGCTATCGATCCGCTGATTATGAGTTTCACCCTGGAAGCTGCCAAAATTCTGGACCCTGACATTGCGCTGAACCCATTGAACAACATCTATTTCACTGCGGCCTCTTCCCTGCTTATTGTGGTTGTTGGGTGGTATGTAACGGACAAGATTGTGGAACCACGACTTCAAAAAACCGAAGTGGACGGTGATGAAGAAGCGATGCCGAAAATGGAGGATGTTTCTAACAAAGAAAGCCGCGCGTTCTGGATGGGATTAACAGCTATGGTTCTCGGGATTGTTGGTTTAATCGTTTGGGCAATCCCTGCTGATTCCGCGCTTCGCGGTCCTGGTATGACTAATCCGGAAGAAATGAGTTTGACCTCGTTCAATGCACCCCTTATGCAAGCCATTATACCTTTGATTTTTGTATTACTGCTGATTCCGGGCGTAGTATATGGCTTTGCATCCGGGAAGTACTCCAGTTCTAAAGATATGATCGATAACATGACGAAATCGATGCAAAGCATGGGTTATTATGTTGTTATGGCGTTCTTCTGCGCGCTGTTTATTGATGCCTTTGCCAACTCCAACATTGGGCTGTTAGTAGCACTGAAAGGAGCGAATTTCCTCCAGTCTCTGGCACTTCCCGGGCAGATTACAATCGTTGGAATTATCATCCTGAGTGCTACCGTGAATCTTTTAGTGGGTTCTGCTTCCGCAAAATGGGCGCTTATTGCTCCAATTTTTGTGCCCATGTTGATGCAATTAGGAATCTCCCCGGATTTAACCCAGGCGGCATACCGGGTAGGCGATTCGGTATCTAACATCATTACTCCATTACTACCTTACTTCCCGTTAGTGGTGGTATTTTGCCAGCGCTATGTAAAGAATACCGGGATTGGAACCGTAATATCCATTATGCTCCCGTATTCGATCATTTTTGGAATTGCCTGGACGATTTTCTTACTCCTGTATTGGGGATTTGGAATTCCATTGAGCTTCGAAGCGAATTATGTGTACCCCGCGATGTGATACGTTTGACAGGTCATCCCTGCGAAGGCAGGGATCCGGATTCATTGAAAAAGCACAAATTTTATCAGCGATTTAGATTTCCACAGGTTCGGAGATGATCGGGTGTGATAAGAATCTTCGTTCAGCTACGAAGTGATGAATATTCGGGATTCATTATTGAGTAAAGCTGTTTATCTTCGAACCTCACTCGAAAATTTCCTGAATGTCTGACCAGAAACGAATTTTAGTTACCTCGGCGCTTCCTTACGCCAACGGACCGTTACACCTTGGCCATTTGGCTGGCGCTTACCTCACTCCCGATTTATATGTTCGCTACAAACGCCTTACCGGGGCCGATATCGTGTATATTTGCGGCTCTGACGAACACGGCGTTCCCATTACCATTGCTGCTGAAAAAGAAGGAGTAACCCCGCAGGATATCGTGGATCGGTACCACGAAATGAACAAAAAGGTGTTCGAAGATTTCGGCATCTCCTTCGACTATTACGGCCGAACCAGCTCACCTGTGCACCACGAAACATCTCAAAACATGTTCACCGTGTTGCACGAAAAAGGCTTCTTCAAAAAGAAAACGGAAAAACAGCTCTATGATCCCAAAGCCGAGATGTTCCTTCCAGATCGCTATGTGAAAGGAATTTGCCCGAATTGTGGGTACGAAGAAGCCTACGGCGATCAATGTGAGAATTGCGGTATCTCTCTTTCACCTACCGAATTGAAATTCCCGGTAAGTGCCTTAACCGGAGAAGAACCCGTTTTAAAAGAAACCGAGCATTGGTATATGCCATTAGGTGATATTCAGCCTAAGCTCGAAAAATGGCTGGAGACACGCGAACACTGGAAACCCAATGTAATGGGGCAGGTAAAAAGCTGGCTGCACGACGGACTTGCTGACCGGGCTGCCACGCGTGATCTAAGCTGGGGTGTTCCGGTTCCTTTAGAAGAAGCGAAAGGAAAAGTACTGTACGTGTGGTTCGATGCCCCCATTGGCTACATCTCTGCCACTAAAGAATGGGCCCGGGAACAAGGTAAACCCGATGCCTGGAAAGATTATTGGCAAAACGAAGACTGCGAACTTTATCACTTCATCGGGAAGGACAATATTGTATTCCACTGCATCATGTTCCCCATTGTTTTGATGGAACACGGCGATTATGTGTTGCCGAAGAATGTACCTGCTAACGAATTCCTGAACCTGGAAGGACGAAAGCTTTCCACTTCCCGTGGGTGGGCAGTTTGGTTGCATGAATACCTGGAAGATTTCGAACCTGATTTGTTACGATATGCACTAGGTGCCACCCTTCCTGAAAGTAAAGATTCCGATTTTAGCTGGAACGATTTCCAGGCAAGAGTTAACAATGAATTGGCTGCGATTCTCGGGAATTTTGTGTATCGTTCGTTATCGTTCACGGAAAAGTTCGCAAATGGAAAAGTTCCTGAATTCATCGAACCCACAAAAACCGACTTAGAAGCGTTGGCCTCTATTCAAATACAGAAAGAGAAAGTAACCGCCGCATATGAAGGCTTCAAATTCAAGGAAGCGATTGCCGAAACCATGCAATTAGCACGCATTGGGAATAAGTATTTTACAGAAACCGAGCCCTGGAAAACACGCAACACCCATCCACAGGCGTGTAACAATACATTGTATGTGAGTTTACAGCTTTGCGCTGCCTTATCCGTGATGATGGAGCCGGTGCTCCCCACCTCTATGAAAAAACTTAGAAACCAGCTGGGAGTAGCTGATGGATTGAGTTGGAACGATATCAGCGATTCGATGTTAAGTAGTACAACTAAAGTTTCAGCTAAGGAAGTATTGTTTACGAAAATAGAAGATGACCAGATACAGGCTCAAATCTCCCGTTTAGAAGAACGGGCAAAAGCCAATGAACCGGAATCCCCCTTTCCCCCGATCAAAGAGGATATTCAATTTGGAGATTTTGCGAAATTGGATCTGCGCGCCGGCGAAATTTTAAGTTATAAAGCCGTTCCCAAGTCCGATAAATTACTTGAACTAAGAGTTGATTTAGGATTAGAGCAACGGACCATTGTTTCAGGAATCGCAAAGCATGTGGATTTTGAAACACTGGTAGGACAAAAGGTAAGCGTGGTCGCTAATCTGGCACCTAAAAAATTAATGGGTATAGAAAGTCAGGGAATGATTCTGATGGCGGAAGACAGCGAAGGACGATTAACTTTTGTAGACACAAATTCAGAGAACGGCAGCCCCATCACGTAACATGGAAACGCTTAAGGAGAGTGACAAAAAGGACAAAGAAGGCGAAACGGGTATCGAGGAAGAACCCTGTTTAGGATATTCAATAACCTATCATGGTGTTGAATTCCGGCTTTTTGCACCGCGCG
>JAKSCW010000522.1 GCA_022360375.1 Balneolales bacterium | reverse complement strand
TTTTATATCACTATGGGATACTACAGGCAGTAGTTCGATTCCTTTCAAAAGGAATGCAAAAAAGGTTGGGAACTTCCGGGGCAGAAACCTTATCAGTAATTTCAAATATTTTTGTTGGCCAGACTGAAGCACCACTTGTCATCAAGCCCTTTATCGAAAAAATGACAAAATCTGAGCTTCTAGCAGTAATGACTGGCGGAATGGCAACGATAGCTGGTGGAGTGATGGCCGCTTATGTGGCAATGCTGGGAGCATCTTTCGCCGCCGCAAATGGGCTGGAAATCCAGGTTGCGCAACAATTATTTGCCGAACGGCTACTCGGGGCAAGTTTAATGGCTGCTCCTGCTGCACTGGTAATTGCTAAGATCCTTCACCCGGAAACGGAAGAATCTGTAACCGCGGGCGAGGTCACTATGGTAGTGGAAAAAACCGATGCCAATGGTATTGATGCTGCTGCCTCAGGTGCAGGAATTGGGATAAAACTTGCTGCCAATGTGGGTGGAATGTTACTCGCATTTGTAGCTTTACTGGCTATGTTAAATGGAATTTTTGGCTGGGTTAGTGATTTATCGGGACTAACGGAACTTATTGGAAGCCAATTAACTATAGAAATGGTATTAGGCTGGGTAATAGCTCCTGTAGCCTGGGTTATTGGAGTACCCTGGCAGGATGCAACGAATATGGGAGCACTGCTTGGCACCAAAATTGTGTTGAACGAATTTATCGCTTACCTGAAATTAGCGGAAGAAGTTGCTGCAACCTCCATTTCTCCAAAAACCATTGTAATGGCAACATTCGCTTTATGTGGATTTGCTAACTTCTCGTCAATTGCCATTCAGATTGGTGGTATCGGAGGACTCGCTCCCAGCAGAAAATCCGATTTGGCCAAATTTGGACTGAAAGCAGTTTTTGCAGGCACCATGGCTAACCTTATGACGGCAACCATCGCCGGAATGCTTTTTTAAACATCAAACAAAAAAACATATTCATCAAAAAAATGAACGAAAACGGAATACTAAAAACATTACTTATCACTAGCATTGTTTTTATTTCCTGCACAGGCAGTAACAACAGCACCCAAAATACCACACCCCCTCCTTCTGATGCTGTAGGTATAGTTGGAAACGATTATGTTACTTATACCGAATTGATGGAAAACTATATGTCAGGAAACCTTAATGGGACGTTTACATTACAAGATTTGCAAGAGTTTTTACCCATCTACCTGGATTACCGGGCAAAATTGCTGCAAGCCGAAGACAACGGTTACTTTAACAACGAAAGCATCAACAGCGAGCTTGAAATCTATACAAAACAAGCTGCGTATGCGTACTGGATGGACAAAGAAATCCGCCCTACTAAATTCGACGAGTTTAAAGAGAAATACAGCTCTGAACTCAAGTCTTCCCATGTTCTGGTGTCCGTAGGTTTTTCAGCAAATCCCGAAGATACCCTGGCTGCCTACAATACCATATCAGAAGCCAGAGAACGATTTTTAAGCGGTAGTACTATGCAGGAACTGGACCAGGAATTCTCCTCAAAACGAGATGGGCGTTCTATGGGAGGAGACCTTCCGTGGGTATCTACCGGAAGGTTAGTTGCCCCGTTTGAAGAAGCACTCTTTAAACTGGAAGTGGGAGAAATATCTATGCCGGTAAGAACTCAATTTGGATATCATCTCATTTATTTAGAAGATAAAAGAGAACGAATTCCTGCCAGAAGAGTAAACCACATTTTTGTACGCAGAGGGCAAAACCAGTCGAATATTGATTCTGCTTATTCTGCACTTGAGAGAGGAGATTCGTGGAACCAGGTAGTAAGTGAGTACTCTGAAGACCGGCCCTCTGTTCCTAATAACGGAAACATTGGCTGGGTTGATTATACAAGCAACTATAACCAAGCCTTTGTAGACACGTTAATGAAAATGGATCCCTCTCTCCCGTATACAGGCCCAATTGAAAGTACATACGGATGGCACATTTTTAACATAGAGGAAGTAAGAATCTTCGAAACCGAAGCAGAAGAAAGGGAGTTTTTGCTTGATGAAATGAACAATGCCAATGTTATCAGGGAAAGCAACAGCTTCATCGTTAACTACCTGAAACAAAAATATGAAAGCGTTCCTGAAAAGGAGGTTTTTGATAGTATTGCCACCTATATCACACGGCTTGACACTACTTCCTTCAATGATATAGAAGTACCTGCATCGTTAGAGAGCCAGGTTTTGTATACGTTTAATAACAAGAAATATACGGGAACTGACTATTTCTCTTATTTGAAAGAAACCCGGGCAGACCAACTCAATTACAACCACCGGCAGGATTGGTTTGAACGGTACCAGGAATCCGTAGTTGATAGTGAACTTTCAGATTTAACACTGGCAGAATTCCCTGAGTTTCAGGAACAAATTGATAGCTACAAAAATGGGATAGTAATTTACCAGATTAATGAAGATTCCGTCTGGAGCTCATCCACTATTGACAGCACATTTTTGATGGAACGGTACGAAGCAAATGTTGAAAACTATCAGTTCATGGATCGTTCCTATTATTACATGGTTACTTCCCGCCAGGATACAACTCTGGAAAATGCAAAAAACTTCGTACTTGAAGGAAATTCCCCGGACAGCTTACTCAGCAATGGATTCAATGTTGGTGTTAACTCAGATTCAACAGGGGCATTTCAGGGAGAACCTTTTGATTTACTTCAAGACATGGAAGTTGGAACCTTTTCTCAAACATTTGAGTATGGCCAACGAAGAGGAATTTTTTATCTGGTTGAAAAATTACCCGCCAGAACGATGACTTTTGACGAGGCTTTCAATCGAATAGTAAGCGATTATATTCCGGAGAGAGAACAGAACTGGTTGAACAGGTTAAGAAATATCTATGAAGTTGAAGCCTTTCCTGAAGTACTCGAATCTAAGTATATGCTTGAACAAAGCTCTGAATAATGAAAAAAGCACTGTATTCTATTTTAATAGCTGCATTTCTTTTTTTTGGTTGCACAAGAAAATCTAAAATTACAGAGCCCGCTTTAGCTAAAGTTGGCTCTGCTGTATTAACAGTGGCAGAGGCTCGAAATGGAATACCCGATCATATTTTCGAACGAGATAGCGTTCAAGCTTATTTAAGATACAGAGACGATTGGATTGAACAGCAGATAATTCTCCAGGAAGCCTATCGGCTGCGAATACACCGCCAATCTGATGTAAGTGAGCGATTAGAAAAAATCCGGGATGACTTTTTAGCAAAGGCTACCCAGGAATATGTACTTAGTGCCCTTGAAGAAGAAATATTTGTAACAGATGAAGAGGCGCGCTCCTATTACCAGGAAAATAAGGAAAGCTTTGTGCTCGAAGAACGATATGTACGGTATCGCCATATGCGGGCAGCAAATTACGAAGCTGCACAAAATGCCCGTCAGGATCTGCTCCGCGGTATAGAATGGGAAACCGTGGCTTATGATTATGCAATTAATCCCGAATTAGTGGTCAGGGAATCAGAACGGTTCTGGCCTGAATCAGCTGCCGGTGGCGATGTAGAAATCCTTAATCGTTACCTGGGAGTTATTGGCCTTTCAGAAATAACTGTTATCGAAAGAGTTGGAGATGAATACCATTTTGTTCAGCTTTTAGAAGAAAGGGCAAAAGGTGACCATCCCGATTTAGAATGGCTTATCGATCAGATCAAAGAATGGTTAATCCTTGAAAAAAGACGTATTACTTTCAATACCTATGTACAGAATCTTTATCTTCAGGCACAGGCGAATAATGAAATAGAGATCTTCACCGTTTTAGAGGAATAGCACCAGAAAATTTATTTATAAGTATTAATGAGATTTCTCCTACCCCTTTTAATAATAATCATCACGTTAGCTTCCACTACCACAACCCGTGCACAAAACCCGCAACCCGCAGATCAAATTGTAGCACTGGTAAACGACAAAGTTATTTTAAAGTCAGATATCGACAATGATGTAGCTTCCTACCTGCAACAGGCACGTAGTTATGGAGATAATATTCCGTTTACCATCGATTTATGGTACGACTTCCTTGATGCTAAAATTGAAACCAATTTACTTTTAGAAAAAGCCCGAATCGATTCCATCATTATCCCCGATGAACAGGTAAACCGGCAAATGGATCAACGGGTTAACCAGTTGATTCAACAGGCGGGAAGTGAGCAAGCCCTGGAACAAGCTTTTGGTAAACCCATCATTCAGCTAAAAGAAGAGTTCAGAGAAAACTTCAGAGAGCAAATGCTTACCGAACAAGTCCGGCAGAATAAATTCTATGAAATTGAGATAACAAGACCTGAGGTTCAGGAATTCTTTGATTCCATTCCTGTGGATTCTCTTCCAACTATCCCCGAGCAAGTTAGTATTTCTCAAATTGTGATTATCCCTCCTGCCAAACAAGATGCAAGGGAATCGGCCTACCAGTTTGCACAATCTATTCGCGATTCGGCATTAAATCATGGCTTAACTATTGAAGAATTGGCCAGAAAACACAGTATGGGGCCAAGTGCTCCAAGAGGTGGGCTCCTTCCACTCATGGATTTAAGTGCGCTTGTAAGTGAATACTCTGCAGCAGCTTCTGCCCTTCAACCTGGCCAAATTTCTGAAGTTGTTGAGACTCAATTTGGATTTCATGTTATCGAACTTATCCGAAGAATTGGAGATCAAATCGAAACCAGGCACGTTTTAATTTCTATTGACCAGGAAGAACTGGATGATGAATATGCGATAGGTCGATTGAGTGAGATTAAGGATTCAGTTCAAACATACCCTGACCATACATTTTCATCTATGGCCCGCAAGCATAGTGAAGACCCTTTTACGAAAGTTTCGGGAGGTAAAATATTAGACCCACAAACAGGAGAAAGACTGATTCCTTTAAGCCGGTTGGATCCCGCTTTGTATCGTATTGTTTTATTAATGGATGAAGTTGGGGCTATTTCAGAGCCTCGCCCCTTCAATACAAATACGGGTAATAAAGCATATCGCATTATGCGTTTAGATCAACAAATACCTGAGCATGTGGCGAATATGAACCAGGATTATGAGCGCCTGAGAAGTATTGCCCTTCAACAAAAACAATTTGCAGAATATGCTGCCTGGATCGAAGACTTGAAAAGAGACGTATACATAGAATATCGTATTCCTACCCGGGAAGAAATGCTCAACCAATAGTGCCAAAAAATGATTGAAAACCCCGTTCAACTTGCTGACGACTTCCTGGAAGCCTATCAAGGAATAAAAAAAGAAATCCACAAAGTTGTTGTTGGGCAAGAAGAAATTATTGACCTGTTATTAATTAGTCTTTTTTCGAAAGGACACTGCATTCTTGTGGGAGTTCCCGGACTTGCTAAAACATTGCTTATCAGAACATTATCTGAATCACTGAATTTGAGTTTCAATAGGATCCAATTTACCCCGGACCTTATGCCCGGAGACATTACCGGAACAGAAGTGATCGAGGAAAACAAAAACGAAGGAACCAAAGAATTTAAGTTTATAAAAGGGCCCATTTTCGCCAACATCGTTCTGTCCGACGAAATCAACCGTACTCCTCCTAAAACCCAGGCCGCACTTTTGGAAGGAATGCAGGAGTACCATGTTACTGCTTCAGGCACTACCTACGACCTGGAACCTCCTTTCTTCGTACTGGCGACTCAAAATCCAATTGAACAGGAAGGTACTTATCCCCTTCCGGAAGCTCAGTTAGACCGTTTTATGTTCAATATTTGGGTAGATTATCCAAGTTTTGAGGAAGAAAAACTTATTGTAAGCCAAACCACCTCCGCAAGAGATGTACAAATATCCTCTACGTTGAGTCGTGAAAAAATTAAGGAATTACAGGCACTTGTTCGGGAAGTTCCGGTCCCCGAAAGTGTATTAGATTATGCAGTAAAACTGGTTGCTATGACCAGGCCAGATTCAGAATTTGCTCCCGATTATATTCAGAAATATATGAGTTGGGGTGCTGGCCCAAGAGCTTCTCAATATCTGATAATCGGAGGTAAAGCCAGAGCGCTTTCGCTTGGCAGATACAATGTTACCGAAGAAGATATAAGAGCCCTGGCTGTTCCTGTTTTACGCCACAGGATCGTAAACAATTATGCAGCGGAAGCCGAGGGTTTTACTACGGTAAAATTAATAGAACGTTTATTGAACGACGTACATTAACCATCAGGTTTTGAAGTGGATTTCCAGGGATTCCAAAATGAACTTCCCCCCATAGTACTTCTTGTACTTATTTTTCTATTGCTGGGCATTTCTTTTCTCAGCTATAGAAATCAGGCTAATATTCCAATTCCCATAAGGTATCTTTTGATGGGGCTCCGGGCATTATCATTCATCCTTGTTCTGCTTCTTTTTCTAAACCCCTTCTTCTTCAACTCAAAAGTTGTGGAAAAAAAACCCCGGATTTTTTTCCTGCTAGACAATTCAGAAAGCATGGGTATATCAAAGGGCGAATACGATGGATTGAATTCTTATCGGGCAACGATCTCTCAACTTGGTGTACAATCGTTTGAAACTGCTGATATTGACTATTTCACATTAGGTGCTAAAACCACCCAAATTGCAGACCCGGATTCAATTTCTGCTCTTGAATCAGAGACGAATTTCATTAATGCCATCAATCAACTCCAGGAACTGGAAGATGACTATGACGCAGCAGTAATTATAAGCGACGGGATAATAACGTTTGGAAGGAACCCATCTATCCAGGTTGCTGAAAGTACTATTCCTATTTATACGATTTCTCTCGGAGACTCAAATTCGGTAAAAGATGTTACGATCAATAATGTGATTTCCAACCCTACAGGATATACCGATTCAAGACATGTTGTGGAGGTTGAACTTTCCCAAACAGGATATCCCGGAGAAACAACCACTGTTAGTATTTATAATCAACAAAACGAAATTCTGGGAGAAGAAGAAATCACGTTCCGGGCCTACGAAGAAGTCAGAAGCATTGAATTTCAGATCCCTTTAGACGAAGCCGGGCTTCAGCAGTTTAATATTTATACCGAACCGCTTGAAGAAGAATGGACGGAGGAAAATAATACCAACTTATTTTCCATTGATGTACTCGACAGCAAAACAAATATCCTTCATGTAGCTTTTGAAATTCATCCCGATGTTAAAACAGTAAGGTCTATTCTACAGGAAGACGAAACTGTTGAATTAACAACACTTACCTGGTTGAATGGAACCCGGTTCATTGAAACCCTGAGTACAGATAATATCGATTTCGATTTAGTTATCTACCATGGCCATCCAAACAGGATACTGAATGTTCAATTGTTACAAAGCCTGGAATCATTACCAGGCGTCTATTTTCAACTGCCTGGTTCCAGAAGATCCCAAAACCCGTTTCTGTCAAATTCACTCATCCGAAATACCGGAACCCAGGTTTTCCCTTTAATGATCAATCCTAGTGTTGGCAATACTGATCATCCTATTATGGAATTGCCCGAAATCAATTTCAATACTATTGCAAACATCTCAACATCTCTCAGAACAGTTCTTTTCGAGGCAGACGCAATCCCGCTCTATACAGGAAATTTTCAAGGAATGGAAACCCCCAACCCGCTTATTGCTGTATTGGAACGGGGTAATCTCAGACAAGTAGATGTTGCCGCCTGGGGTCTGTATAAATTGTATCAAAGCCCAAACGAGGAAGAACGGGAATACATCACACAGTTAATTTCAAATATGGTTATTTGGGCTTCTAACGATCCCGATAACCGTCGATTAAAGGTCTCTCCTTCTAAGTCATTATATAATGTATCTGATAGATGTCCTGACAGGCAAATAGTTTGTCTGGCATAGATAATCCATCT